>NZ_JBXGGI010000038.1:0-6998 GCF_056854775.1 Mannheimia sp. | reverse complement strand
AGATTTTTCTTCGTTCAGAAGAAAAAGTAGGGAGAGGGGATATTTGGCAGAAATGTCAGTAAAAATGACCGCTTGTGATTCGCCCCTCTCTCTGAAAAATACACCTAAACGGTGCATTTTTCGGTCTCAATATTCGCTACGTTCACTCCTTTGGAGCCGTTGGCAAAGCCAACGTTCAAACGCAAGCGTTTATCCCACAAGGGGAAAGAGAATGGTTTAGCCTTTCACCACAAAACTCAACATTTTAAATGGAATGTAGATTTCTTTGATGATTTCCTGACCATCCAAGAATTTAGCAACGTTTGGATCTGCTTTTGCGATTGCTTTGACTTCATCTTCGGTTGCCGTCGCAGAAACGGTAATCTTGCCACGTACTTTACCGTTTACTTGCACCACAACAAGTTTTTCATCTTCCACCATTGCCGTTTCGTCTGCTTGCACCCAAGGAGCGAAGTCGATGCTTTGCTCGTTGCCGAGAGCTTGCCATAATTCAAAACAGATATGTGGCGTGATTGGGTAGAGCATACGCACAACTGCACTTAAGGCTTCAGCCATTACCGCTTTGTCTTGTTCAGACTCAAGAGGTGCTTTGGTGAGTTTGTTCATTAATTCCATCACAGCCGCAATTGCCGTGTTGAACGTTTGGCGGCGACCAATATCATCACTCACTTTAGCAATGGTTTTATGCACATCACGACGTAGCTCTTTTTGTGCTTTGTTTAATGCATTCACATCTAATGTAGCAGTTGCCGGATTTTGTGCATATTCATACACTAAATTCCACACACGACCTAAGAAACGTTTAGCACCTTCTACACCGGATTCTTGCCATTCAAGGGTCATTTCTGCCGGCGAGGCGAACATCATAAATAAACGAACTGTGTCTGCACCATATTTTTCCACCATTTCTTGTGGGTCGATACCGTTATTTTTCGATTTCGACATTTTGGTCATACCGCTATGAACCAGCTCACGACCTTCAGGATCGGTTGCTTTAATAATGCGACCTTTTTCATCACGCTCAAGCGTTACTTGCGTTGGGCTAACCCAAATACGCTCGTTAGTTGGGCTGGTGTAGTAGAAGGCATCGGCAAGCACCATACCTTGACATAAAAGTTTCGTTGCCGGTTCGTCTGAATTTAAAATACCCGCATCACGCAACAATTTATGGAAGAAACGGAAGTAGAGCAAGTGCATTGTAGCGTGCTCGATACCGCCGATATATTGATCCACCGGCAACCAGTAGTTTGCCTCGTCAGAATCTAACATCCCCTCAGAATATTGCGGGCAAGTGTAGCGAGCGTAGTACCAGGAGGATTCCATAAAGGTGTCGAAGGTATCGGTTTCACGCAATGCCGGCTTGCCGTTGTAAGTGGTTTTTGCCCATTCCGGATCTGCTTTGATTGGGCTTTTTACGCCGTCCATCACCACATCTTCAGGCAGAATCACCGGTAAATCTTGCAGTGGAACGGTGACAACTTCGCCCTCTTCGGTTGTCATCACTGGAATTGGAGCGCCCCAATAACGTTGGCGAGAAACGCCCCAGTCACGCAGACGGAAATTCACTTGGCGTTTGCCCACGCCCATCGATTCTAATTTATCCGCAATCGCATTAAACGCTGCATCAAACTCTAAACCGTCAAATTCTGCAGAATTTACGAGTTTACCGTGTTCGGTATAAGCGGCTTTGCTGAAATCCCATTCTGAGTCGTCAAGCGGTTGAATTACTTGATTAATTTGCAAATCGTATTTTTGAGCAAATTCAAAATCACGCTCATCGTGAGCCGGCACAGCCATTACCGCACCTGTTCCGTAGTGCATTAACACAAAGTTAGCGACCCAAACCGGCACTTCTTTGCCTGTTAATGGGTGAATAGCGAACAAGCCTGTTGCCATTCCTTTTTTCTCCATTGTGGCAAGTTCAGCTTCTGCGACTTTGGTGTTTTTTGCCTCACGGATAAATTCCGCTAATTCAGGATTATTTTCTGCTGCTAATTCTGCTAATGGGTGAGCCGCCGCAACCGCCACATAGCTCACGCCAAAGAAAGTGTCCGGGCGAGTGGTGTAAACAGGCAAGGTTGCGTTTGAACCAGCGATTTTGAAAGTGATTTCCACCCCTTCAGAACGACCAATCCAGTTGCGTTGCATTGTTTTTACTTGATCCGGCCATTGTGGGAGATTATCTAACTGCGTTAATAATTCTTCAGCATAATCGGTAATTTTGATAAACCATTGTGGGATTTCACGTTGTTCCACAGGAGTATCACAACGCCAGCAGCAACCTTCGTGAACTTGCTCGTTCGCAAGTACAGTTTCATCGTTCGGACACCAGTTTACGGTTGAGGTTTTTTTATAGACCAAACCTTTTTTATACAACTCAGTAAAGAACCATTGCTCCCATTTGTAATATTCAGGACGACAGGTAGTCACTTCACGATCCCAATCGTAAGAGAAGCCCAGCATTTTAAGCTGACCTTTCATATATTCGATATTTTCGTACGTCCACTTAGCCGGAGCGGTGTTGTTTTTCACCGCAGCCCCTTCCGCTGGTAAGCCGAAAGCGTCCCAACCCATCGGTTGGAGCACGTTTTTGCCGGTCATACGTTGATAACGTGAAACCACATCGCCAATGGTGTAGTTACGCACGTGGCCCATATGCAATTTGCCTGACGGATAAGGCAACATTGAAAGGCAATAATATTTCTCTTTGGTAACGTCTTTAACTGCTTTGAAAACTTTATTTTCTGCCCAATAGCTTTGAACTTTTGGTTCAATCTCACTTGGATTGTACTGCTGTTGCATAAAATTTAACCTTAAAATTTAAACGAAAAAATTGGTGAAATCATACCGCAAAAACGCCTTTTTTTGAATGGCAAGCGGTGGGATTTAGTGAAAAATTTGCAAGTATGTTGTGGAATAAAAGCTAGACAGCGGAATTTAGAACAGGCAAAATACCGAATATATAACCAGTAGTGCAAGGAGTGAGTGATGTCTATTGTGATTGTTAATACTGATTTTGTTGTTCACAAAGAAGATGAGGAGTGGACAACAGAAGAAATTAAGATGATAGAAGAACATTTATTGGAAGAGAAATCGGCTCCATACCAAGTAAAAAAAGACGTACCAAAACACGTGTATACCAATATCGCTGAACGTTTATCTCGAGGGGATGTAAAGGGTTGGGCTTATTAGCTTGACTATCGTGGTCTATGAAAATATTGAGTAGATATAATAAGTAGGTAGAGGTATGTTAGCACCAGATTTGTTTAATTTTTAAACAATAATTATTAGTATAATAACTTTTATTCTTGGTCTACTCTTAGGTTGGAGTACGTAGTTTATGAAACGATCAGGAACTATAAGTGCTGATTTAGCTCATAAGGACGATATAGCTGTTATTACGGAAAGTATTGAGGGAGTAAAGATAGCTTTAGCTGTGGATTTAGAAGTTGTAAAATCAGAATTATCTAAATCAAATATAGCTTACCAAATTAGATACTCAAAAATGTATGAGAAGAGTGTATTTGAATTAGATAAACTTATTAAAAGTATTAGCTTTTTACCTATATGGTATTTAGATGAGTATTCGGCTCTTTCTAAAGTAATAGATAGTCAAAAATCTAAGGCAATAATAAAATTATTTGAAGATATTGAACAAAAAATAGGAGATTTGCAGAGAGCAACTAAAGAATCCTATATGTGGTTGCCTAGAGATTTAGTTGGATTTATTTTGAAAGAGCTAATTGAATTAGATATAGAACATTACAAAATACGTAAAAGAGCAAAGTTAGGTATTAAAGATGATGATTTTGTAAGTGATGAAATATACCCATATTTATCAGAGTTTCGGCTTGTTATATCAGAAAAAGAAAGTGCTATTTTACATGAGGTAAGAAAATTTGAAGTTTATGCAATAGATCGAATTTTATAAAATAACCCAGAACTAACGTTCTGGGTTATTTTATGTTAAGCCGTAATTACTTCCAAACCACCCATATAAGGTCTTAATACTTCCGGCACAGTAATAGAGCCATCGGCATTTTGGTAGTTTTCAAGTACTGCTACAAGCGTACGACCAACCGCTAAACCTGAACCGTTTAGGGTGTGAACTAAGCGGGTTTTCTTGTCGCTTTTTGCTTTGCAACGAGCTGACATACGGCGGGCTTGGAAATCCCACATATTTGAGCAAGATGAGATTTCACGGTAAGTATTTTGAGCCGGTAGCCACACTTCTAAATCGTAAGTTTTCGCTGAACCAAAGCCTATATCGCCGGTGCAGAGTAGCACTTTGCGGTATGGTAAGCCTAAAAGTTGTAATACTTTTTCTGCGTGGCCCGTTAATTCTTCTAAGGCTTCCATTGATTTTTCAGGGGCAACGATTTGTACCATTTCCACTTTTTCAAATTGGTGCATACGGATCAAACCACGCGTATCACGACCGTAAGAACCAGCTTCCGCACGGAAACACGGAGTATGAGCCGTGTAACGTAATGGTAAAGACTCTTCATCAATAATTTCATCACGGACAAGGTTTGTTACCGGCACTTCCGCTGTTGGAATTAAACCAAATGGGCGTTGTACCTCGTTTGGATCTTGTCCCATCAAAGGTTGGGTGTGGAATAAATCTTCACCAAATTTTGGTAACTGACCTGTGCCGTAAAGGGTGTCGTGGTTCACTAAAAACGGCACGTTAGTTTCCACATAGCCGTGTTGCTCGGTGTGAAGATCTAACATAAATTGTGATAATGCACGGTGTAAGCGAGCTAATTTGCCTTTCATCACCACAAAACGGCTTGCGGTTAATTTCACGCCGGCAGCAAAGTCTAATCCGCCTAAGTTTTCACCTAAAGCAACGTGATCTTTCACTTCAAAATCAAATTGACGAGGTTCGCCCCAACGAGAAACTTCTAAGTTTTCACTGTCGTCTTTACCTAATGGTACTTCTTCTGCCGGTAAGTTTGGTACAGATAAAAGTAAATCACGAATTTCGTTTTGTACTTTATCTAATTCTACTTTGGCGTTATCCAGCTCATTGCCCATTGAATCCACTTCGGCTAATAATGCAGAAATATCTTCACCACGAGCTTTTGCTGCTCCGATATTTTTCGAGCGAGTGTTGCGTTCTGCTTGCAAAGTTTCGGTTTTTACTTGCAAGGTTTTGCGTTGTTCTTCAAGGGTTTTTACACGTTCTACATCTAAAATGAAATTACGTTTAATTTTAAGTGCTTGTGCGATTTCATCAAGATTTGTACGAAGTAGATTTTGGTCGATCATATTAATTTCCTATTTTGTTTGTAGGGACGCACTGTGTGCTCCGTTTATTTTTTGAATTTTGTATTGGTTAGCCACGATTTGCATTTTTCATAATGCGTTGTTTCGCTACCTGCCACTCACGGTCTTTAATATCTTCCCGTTTATCGTGCAGTTTTTTACCTTTCACCAAGCCGATTTTCACTTTTACCCACGCACTTTTCCAGTACATTGCGGTGGCTACGATGGTAAAACCTTCACGGTTCACTTTACCGAAAAGGGAATCTAGTTCTCGTTTATTTAGGAGTAATTTACGAGTACGAGTTGGGTCTGAAACAATATGTGTCGATGCCATATTCAATGGGGTAATCATTGCCCCAAATAAAAATGCCTCGCCGTTGCGGAAAATCACATAACTGTCGCCGATATTCACTTTCCCTGCACGTATCGCCTTCACTTCCCAGCCTTGTAATTCAAGCCCGGCTTCGATTTCCTCTTCAATAAAGTATTCGTGTCTGGCACGTTTATTTAATGCAATCGTATTTGATGCAACTTTTGGTTTTTTTGCCATAATTTTAAAAGTGTTATAAAAATTCTTTAAATTCTACCTTAAACGAGCTAAACAGTGAACAACGAAAACCTTTGCAAGCGGTTAAATTTTTGGAAAAATTTGCAAGAAATTGATAAAAAAGCACCGCTTGTGATTACTCAAACCTATCCGCTAATAAAAATTGCAACACGGAATCCATTCGTAAATGTGGGATAGGTTGGTCATAGTCAATTTGTTTCGGTTCAAATTGGTCGAACTCAAAACGGTTAAATTGCCAATAATTCTTATCCGGCAAGCGGTTCGGCACGGTGCCGGGGTAGAGTGTAACTTGTTTTTTATCGCTTGAGCGAATACCCCGAATGGCTCTGATGGTTTTATCGTTTTGAGTTACTTTTACCGCATCGGTTGCTTGAATAGCAGAAATGGCTAAATAGCCTGTTTCGATACCGTCAAATTCGGCGTGTCTGCCACCTTCTTGTACAAGTTGCCGCATTAGGCTTTCTAAGTTTGGTACTTGATCACCGGTGATATGGTCTGCCTTTGTCGCAATAAACAATAATTTGTCGATGTTCGAGGAAAATAAGCGGCTAAACAGTGAACGATTACCGTAATGGAAATGTTTGAAAAGCTGTTGTAGCCCTAATTTCATTTCCATAAATTCATTGTAGCCATAGTTTAATGGGGTGAGGCAATCAGCCAAAATCACTTGGCGGTCGAATTGGGAGAAATAATCCTCATAAAACGGCTTCACAATCTTTTTCTGGTAATGTTCATAACGTTTTTTCAATGTGTGGAAAAAGCTATTTTTATCGCTTTGCTCCAATTTTTCCCAATCTGATTCACTTAAATCTAATAGCGGGAAGAATTGAAAAACCGGTGCACCTTTAGTATTTTCGGTCGGCAATACAAATCTACCCGGCTGAATATATTGCATTCCCTGTGCTTTACACGCGAGTAAATAATCGGTGTATTGCTGGCTCAAATCTGCCAGTAAGTTTTCATCGGCTTTTGCAAAAAGATCGATTTTTTTGACCGCTTGTAACCACGTCTCCCCCAGCGTTGCACGTTCATCTTTATGCACAGCTTGTTGGGTTTGCGACCACTCTTTATAAGAAAGAGAGAGCAGTGGTAGATCTAACAACCATTCGCCCGGGTAATCAAAAATATCCAAATACAGCGTACCGGTTTCTTTGATATG
>NZ_JBXGGI010000037.1:0-4067 GCF_056854775.1 Mannheimia sp. | reverse complement strand
CTTTCTTCTCTTTCATCGCTACTTCTGTTGCCGCACCAACTTTGATAACTGCCACACCGCCGGCTAATTTTGCTACACGTTCTTGCAGTTTTTCTTTGTCGTAGTCTGAGGTTGAATCTTCGATTTGCTGACGAATTTGTGCTACACGACCTTTAATTTGGGTTTCATCACCGATACCATCAATAATCGTGGTGTTATCTTTTGAGATCACCACACGTTTTGCTTGACCTAACTCTTCTAAAGTCGCTTTTTCAAGCTCCATACCGATCTCTTCCGAAATCACAGTACCCGCAGTTAAGATCGCAATATCTTGTAACATCGCTTTACGGCGATCGCCAAAGCCTGGGGCTTTCACCGCAGCTACTTTTACAATACCACGCATTGTGTTCACAACAAGCGTTGCTAATGCTTCGCCTTCAATGTCTTCTGCAATAATCACTAACGGTTTGCCCGCTTTCGCCACACCTTCCAACACCGGTAATAATTCACGAATGTTAGAGACTTTTTTATCCACTAAAAGAATGTACGGATTTTCCAACTCAACCGTACCGGCTTCAGGTTTATTGATGAAATATGGCGATAAGTAGCCACGATCAAACTGCATACCTTCAACCACATCTAAGGCATCTTCTAAACCTGTGCCGTCTTCAACAGTAATTACGCCCTCTTTGCCCACTTTTTCCATCGCTTGGGCAATTAATTTGCCGACGGTTTCATCTGAGTTTGCTGAAATTGTCCCAACTTGCTCGATCTCTTTGGAAGTTTCACACGGTTTTGAAATCACTTTTAATTCTTCAACAACTGCGGCAACTGCTTTATCGATACCACGTTTTAAATCCATTGGGTTCATACCGGCTGCAACCGCTTTCAAGCCTTCATTTACGATCGCTTGAGCTAATACCGTTGCAGTTGTTGTACCATCGCCGGCGGCATCATTGGCTTTCGAGGCAACCTCTTTCACCATTTGAGCACCCATATTTTCAAATTTATCTTCTAATTCGATTTCACGAGCAACCGATACACCATCTTTAGTAATCGTTGGAGCACCGTATGCACGGTCTAATACCACATTACGACCTTTCGGACCTAAAGTTACTTTTACTGCATCAGCTAAAATATTCACGCCTTTTAACATTTTTACGCGTGCATCATTACCAAATTTAACGTCTTTCGCTGCCATTTTTCTTTTCCTTTTTTGATGTGTGTAGGCGTATGTAATACACGCCTACATTACAATTAATTTATTCTACAATCGCTAAAATATCGTGTTCTGCTAAAATTAACACTTCTTCGCCATCAATTTTCTCGGTTTTCACGCCGTAGCCTTCATTGAAGATAACGACATCGCCTACTTTAACCGCTAAGGGTTGAACCGAACCGTTCTCTAAAATTCGACCTGTACCTACTGCAATTACTTTACCACGGGTTGATTTTGTTGCTGCCGAACCGGTTAAAACAATACCACCTGCCGATTTTGTTTCAACTTCTTCACGTTTTAAAATAACTTTATCGTGTAATGGACGAAGTGCCATATTCTGTTCCTCTTATAAATTGATGATTGATAATTCTACGCAAAAAGCGTAACGTCTAACAATATAAAGGCGGATTTTATACTTTCAAGGGCAAGCGGTGAAATTTGTAAAAAATTTTGCAAACTTCACCGCTTGGTGATGGAATTTCAGTCAAATAAAGAGAACGAAAACCATAAAAAAATCCGCACATAAGTGCGGATTCGCTTAATAGTTACTGCTTCGCTGCTTCAATTTGAATTGCAATTTCAACGTCTTTTGTCATACCCACATCAACGAGGTAGTTCATCCCCCATTGAGTTCGGTCAATTGTGGTTACGAAATCGCCGCCACATACTTCAGCTTTTAACATTGGGCTTTGATAGCAGTTGAATTTTGTCGCTTTTAAGATTACCGGATGAGTTTTTCCTAATAAGGTTAAATTACCTTCTACTTCCGTTACTTTTTTATCGGCAAAATAGAATTTGGTTGAAACAAAACGCATTTCCGGAAATTTTTCAACGTGGAATAAATCAGCCGATTTTAAGTGATTGGTAAAATCTTGGCTACTTGCTTGTAAACTGCTTACCGGAATAGTTACATCAATTGAGCCGGTGCCTTTTTCTACATCAAGCTGTAATTCGCCTGTTAAATTGTAGAAACCGCCCACGTTGCTACTTGTACCAAAATGGTCAATGCTAAATCTTGCATTTGCGTGATATGGGTCAATTTTATAAGTTGCCGCATTTGCAGATACAGCAGTAATAGCAGCTGCTAACATAACGATTTTTTTCATAAAAGTTCCTCGCTTTAATTGTCGATTTGTTAAATTTTAGTTAAGGAACTTTTATTCTATCCAAATAAAGATAAGGAATAAATGTGCGTTATGAAAAAAGATTATTTCTTTAAAAGAAAGAATAGCAGATTAAACAACTACTATTCTTGATTTTCTATTTCTGCTTTTAGACGTTTAATCAATTGTGCATTAGCCGGTGGGAAAGCCCCTTCATCTAAATCAGATTGTGCGATCCAAAAGCCCTCTTGCCCTTCTCGACCAAAGGGTTCATTTACCCATTCTTCCACTAAGTAGAAGAAAAACTGAATAATCTTGTTTGGATATTCAAAGCTGAAACTTTCATAGGGAAAAGCACTTAGCACTTGAATACCGATTTCTTCTTCTAACTCACGTTTAAGGGCTTCTTCAGGAGTCTCACTGGCATCAACCTTACCGCCCGGAAATTCTAATGATTGAGCGAAGTCTTGCCCTTCTAAACGTTGGGTCAAATAAATTTGCCCAAATTCGTTGCGGATAATACCGGCTGATACTTGAATAATCGGTTTTGACATAGATTTCCTCTACTCTTTCTATAAACTCAAGCGGTCAGATTTAGACGATAATTTGCAAATTTCTGTCTAAAAATAACCGCTTGTATCATTATGCGTATCTCGCTTTATTGCCGTGACAATGTTTATATTTTTTGCCTGAACCACAAGGGCAAGGATCATTACGACCAATGTTTAAGTTTGCTAACTCTTCATCACTTAAACTTTCAAGATCAACTTGCTGTGCTGGCTCATCGATTGGTGATTGCTCCGCCGCTTTAGCTTCCATTTCTGCTTGCAAACGTTGAGCCTCTTCCACCTCTTCTTGGCTACGCACTTGAATACGGCTTAAAATGCTAATCACATTTAATTTTAAGGTGTTAAGCATATTGGTAAACATTGCAAAAGACTCTTTTTTGTACTCTTGCTTCGGATCTTTCTGAGCATAGCCACGCAAGTGAATGCCTTTGCGTAAGTAGTCCATAGAAGAAAGATGCTCTTTCCATAATTCATCAAGATTTTGTAGCATTACACCTTTTTCAAAATTACGCATTACTTCAGCACCAACTTTCTCTTCTTTCGCTTTATATTCTTCAATAGCGATATTGAGAATACGCTCACGCAAGGTTTCTTCGTGTAGATCTTTTTCGGTTTCTAACCAATGAGAAATCGGTAAATCTAAGCCAAACTCGCGACGTAAACGCTCTTCCAAGCCCGGTACGTTCCACATTTCTTCAATAGATTGAGGCGGAATGTACTCACTGATGGTGCTATCAAATACATCTTGGCGAATAGTTTCAATCATTGATGAAATATCATCAGTATCTAATAAGTGATTACGTTGTTCATAAATCACTTTACGCTGCTCGTTCGCCACATCGTCATATTGTAAAAGGTTTTTACGACCGTCAAAGTTATGAGCTTCTACTTTTGCTTGTGCCGATGCAATTACTTTGGTTAATAGTTTAGATTCCATCGCTTCGCCTTCTTCAGTAAAGGCTTTACGCATCATATTCAATTTACCTTCATTGAGGTAAATTCGCATCAACGAGTCATCTAATGATAAGTAGAAACGTGATGAACCCGGGTCGCCTTGACGACCGGAACGACCACGCAACTGGTTGTCAATACGGCGAGACTCGTGGCGTTCTGTACCGATAATGTGCAAACCACCTGCTTGCATTACCGTGTTGTAACGCTCTTGCCACGCTGATTTAATTTCATCAATTTGTTCTT
>NZ_JBXGGI010000036.1:0-20632 GCF_056854775.1 Mannheimia sp. | reverse complement strand
ACTGGATAAGATAATAATCAGAAATACCCCAAATAGTATTTCAAAGATAGTGGGAGTCGGAAAAAAGCCCGAGCCAATCAGCATCAAATAACTTGCAAGAACAGCCAGTGAAAGTGCAATAAATAATGCTAAAAATTTGTTTTTTCTCATTGTTGTTAAAATTTTTCGGTTTATCGTTGAAGTGGATTGTTCTATAATAGCGTAATTTTGTGTTTAGTCCATACAGTTAAGAGGCAAATAAAATGAGCAAACCTATTTACAAGCGAATCCTTCTCAAATTAAGTGGTGAAGCCTTACAAGGCAACGAGGGCTTTGGTATCGATCCGTCTATTTTAGATCGTATGGCACTAGAAATTAAAGAGTTGCTTGAAGAAGGCGTTGAAGTTGGCGTTGTACTTGGTGGTGGTAACTTATTCCGTGGAGCAAAATTAGCTAAAGCTGGAATGAACCGTGTGGTGGGCGACCATATGGGGATGCTGGCAACCGTGATGAACGGCTTAGCGATGCGTGATGCTCTACACCGTGCCGAAGTGAATGCAAAATTAATGTCTGCATTCCAATTAAACGGGATTTGTGATACTTACAATTGGTCTGAAGCCATCAAAATGTTACGTGAAAAACGTGTAGTAATCTTCTCAGCCGGTACAGGCAGTCCGTTCTTCACCACCGATTCTGCCGCTTGCTTGCGTGGTATTGAAATTGAAGCTGATGTCGTATTAAAAGCAACAAAAGTAGATGGTGTTTACGATAAAGACCCAGCAAAATTCGCAGATGCTAAACTTTTCAATCAATTAACCTATGCTGAAGTAATCGATCAAGAATTACAAGTAATGGATTTAGCTGCATTTACCCTTGCACGCGATCACGGAATGCCGATTCGTGTATTTAATATGGGTAAACCAGGTGCATTACGCAAAGTGGTATTTGGCACAGAAGAAGGCACAACTATTTCTTAATAACTTTCTCTATTTTTAACTCTGTTTTAAGTAAAAGGATAAACAATCAATGATTAATGAAATCAAAAAAGATACACAAGATCGTATGGAAAAAAGCCTTGAGGCTTTAAAAGGTCATATTGCAAAAATTCGTACCGGTCGTGCTCAACCTTCTTTATTAGACGGTATTCAAGTTGAATACTACGGTTCTGCAACACCTCTACGCCAAGTAGCTAACGTAGTAGCAGAAGATGCTCGCACATTAGCGGTAAACGTATTTGATAAATCATTAATTTCTGCGGTAGAAAAAGCGATTTTAACCTCAGATTTAGGCTTAAACCCATCGTCAGCCGGCACAACGATTCGCGTTCCTCTTCCACCATTAACAGAAGAACGTCGCCGTGATTTAATTAAAATCGTGAAATCTGAAGGCGAGCAAGGCAAAGTTGCTATTCGCAACGTACGCCGTGATGCAAACGATCAAATCAAAGCGTTGTTAAAAGATAAAGAAATCAGCGAAAATGAGCAACATAAAGCTGAAGAAGATATTCAAAAAATCACTGATACTTATATCAAAAAAGTAGATGAAGTATTGGCAGCAAAAGAGAAAGAATTATTAGATTTCTAATTTGCAAAGCATCCTCAAAAAATAACCGCTTGTATCACTACAAGCGGTTATTTTTCATCAAAACTTTACAAATTATAAGTAACGTTTGCTGATCACTTTTAAGTTGTCGTCTAATTCGTACACTAACGGCTGACCGGTTGGGATTTCTAAATCCATAATGTCTGCATCAGAAATGCCTTCGATATGTTTCGCTAACGCACGAAGAGAGTTTCCGTGTGCAGTAACTAATACGGTTTTACCTGAAATTAACGCCGGAGCAATTTGGTCTTCCCAGAATGGTAATACACGCTCAAGGGTAATTTTTAGGTTTTCTGCGTTTGGAATTAAATCTTTCGGTAAGTTTGCATAACGGCGGTCGTTATGAGCAGAATTTGGATCTTGTGGGTCTAAATCCGGTGGAGAGATGTCGTAAGAACGACGCCAGATATGAACTTGCTCATCACCGTATTTTTCCGCAGTTTCTTTTTTATCTAAACCTTGTAATGCACCGTAATGACGTTCGTTTAAACGCCAGTTTTTGATTTGTGGAACCCATAATTGGTTAGATTCTTCTAACACGATGTTACAGGTTTTGATTGCACGGGTTAAAACAGACGTGAACGCGATGTCAAATTCAAAGCCGGCAGCTTTTAATTTTTGACCTGCAGATTTTGCTTCTTCAATGCCGCGTTCTGTTAAATTTACATCACGCCAGCCTGTAAATAAATTTTTAGCATTCCATTCACTAAAACCGTGACGGATAAAGACTAATTTCATAATGACTCCTTGTTTTGAGTTAAATAATGGATTTGAAACTGCGGTATTTATAGCAAAATTCTTGCCGTTTTTAAATAGATAGTTAAATTCTTTCACTAAAAAGCTGATCTTGAGCAAATAACCGATTAGAATATAGGCTTAATGATGTTTTTGTAGATAAAGGTATGCTTGTGAAACAACGAAATTTTTATTATTGGGTTTTAATTTTAGGTGGGGCGTTAAGCTTTTCCGTGCCTTCGTCGTGGGCGAATAACTTAAATCAGATTCAGCAGAAGATTCAGCAGCAAACCTCTAAAATCAACGAGCAGAAACAAAAACGCATAGCATTGCAATCCACTTTAAAAACTCAAGAAATTGAAATGGGAAAAGTGTTGGATAAATTGCAAAAAACCGAAATGTCGTTGGGTGAAATTCGTCAAACCATTAAAGCTACCGAGCTTGAGATCATCCGTCTTGAAAAACAAGAAAAACAACAAAAAGAGAAGTTAAAAGAACAGCTGGATTCTGCCTACCGTTCGGGTGTGAATCCGTCTGTGCTAGAGCGTCTGTTGTCGGAAGATGCAAAAAATGCAGAAAGAATGGCGACTTATTATGAGCATATGAATAATATCCGTATTGATTCAATTGTCGAAATTCGTAAGACCCAAGCAGATTTGAAAACCAGACGGGATGAGTTGAAAGCTCAGCTTAAAGATCATCAATCGCAATTAAACGAACATAAAAAACAAGAAAAAGATTTAAAGAAAGTTCAAATCCAGCGTGAGAGTACCTTGCGTTCTATTGATAAAACGCTTGAGCAAGACCAAAGTCGCTTGGAGAATTTACGCAGTAATGAACAAGCGTTAAAACAACAATTGGATAAAGCTCAAAAAGAGTCTGAACAAGCTCAAAAGCGTGAGCAACAACAGGCAAAATCATCTAAAAGTTCAGATAACGTGAGTAGTGCACCAATTAAAGCAGGCAAATATACGATGCCTGTTTCGGGCAATATCATCACCAAATTTGGCAATAATTGGCACGGTGTGGTAATTGGAGCAGCAGCAGGTACGTCGGTAAAAGCAATGGCAAGCGGCAGAGTAATTATGGCACAATGGCTTGCCGGCTATGGCAATATGGTGGCGATTGATCACGGTAATGGCGATATTTCACTTTATGGCTATAATCAGTCTATTTTGGTAAACAAAGGCAGCCGAGTAACAGGCGGGCAAGTAATTGCCAAAGTCGGGAATACCGGTGGACAGACTCGTCCGGCACTCTATTTTGGTGTAACTCGAAAAGGCACACCTGTCAATCCGTTAAATTTGGTGAAATAGATGCTAAAGCAGATTTACAAGCGGTTAAATTTTACGATTTTTTTGCAAATTGTGCTGGTTTTGCAAATTTTTATGTTTTTTTCACCGCTTACGCAAGCCGCCCAAATTGCCATTGTGATTGATGATGTCGGTTATCGAGTAAAAGAAGATCGGGAAATTTTGTCGCTACCTAAAGAAGTGAGCGTGGCAATTATTCCTGATGCTCCTTATGCGGCAGAAAGAGCGAAAGAGGCTTATGCTCAAAAGCGTGATATTTTAATTCATTTACCAATGCAGCCGAAATCCAAACAATTGATTGAAGCAAATAGCGTTAAAATTGGTGATAGCGAAGAAAAAATTCGGAAACTTATTGAGCATTCACGTAGTCAAGTACCTTATGCGATTGGTTTAAATAACCATATGGGTAGTGGGGCAACCTCAGATCCAGCCACAATGCAACATTTAATGAAGGTGTTGAAAGAGCATTCACTCTTCTTTTTAGATAGTAAAACTATTGGTAGTAGTGTCGCGGCTAACACTGCTCGCCAATTTGGGGTAAATGCACTAGAGAGAGATATTTTTTTAGACGATAGCGATCTGCTTTCTGATGTACAGAAACAATTCTCGCAAGCCGTTCAGTACGCTCGCAAAAACGGCGTAGCCGTTGTCATTGGACACCCTCGTAAGAATACGATTAGCGTACTTAAACAACATTTAGCACAATTACCGAAAGATATTGAATTAATCGGGGTTGGGGCATTGTGGCGAAATGAAAAAGTGGTACCGGAAAAACCGTTCATTATACTATTTGAGCAAGAACCTGCATTAACGTCTGTACCACCTTATGAAAGTGTGCCGCTGTTACGCGGTATTCCAAAATAATAAAGGTTATCAATGAATACAAAACTGCATTTTTTAACATTCTGCTGTTTAATTGCTTTTGCTTCAATGGCTAAAGCAAATCAGGAACAGAACAATCAACAAGATAGAATTACCGATGTTGATCAAGAAAGAATTGGTGAATTGGAAGATACACTCACAGATGATCCAAATGATGAAGAAAAAGTGGAAGCTTTAGTGGATTTAGACGTTAAAGGTATTCACGATAAAGAAGCAAAGAAAAATGTCGATTTGTATTTAAATCAAATTGCCGATGAATATGCGGATGGTTCAGAACGCCATCAATATTTAGTCCAAACAACGGTGGATAAAGCTCTGCGTGCGTTGGGTTATTACAATAGCAAATATCAATTTGTGCAACTGCCTAACAGTGGTAAAAAGCCTTTATTGGTGCTGAATGTTGAGCTGGATAAAGAAACTGTCAAAATTGATGAGACCGATATTGTGCTACAAGGCGAGGCAAAAAATGATGAAGATTTTGTAGCTATCACTAAAAAAGCCCCGAAGCAAGGTTCTCGTTTAAATCATAAAACCTATGAAAACTTTAAGAGCGATATTGAAAGCAATGCATTCAGCAAAGGTTATTTTGACGGGCATTGGCTTTATCACCGTTTAGAAGTTTACCCAACCGATCATAAAGCTGATTGGCGTTTAGGCTATGATAGTGGCATTCGCTATCGCTATGGACAAATTAATTTTGTAGATAGCCAAATTAAAGAGGAATATTTACGCAATATTCTGAAAATTAATTCGGGCGATCATTACTTTGCCAATGATCTTTCCAACTTAACCCAAGATTATTTATCCAGTAACTGGTTTTCATCGGTAATGGTTGAGCCACATCTCAATGAACAAGATAAGACGGTAGATTTAAATGTGCTACTCCAACCGAAAAAGAAAAATGAGCTTGAAATTGGTATCGGTTATGAAACGGAAGTGGGACCTCGCCTACAATTTAACTGGAAAAAACCGTGGCGAAATAAAAGAGGGCATAGTATCGATACTCGAACTTATATTTCCGCCCCTGAGCAGAGATTTGAATTTGGTTACAATATTCCGCTAAAAGAAGATCCGCTTCATTACTACTATCAGATATCGGGTACGGTTGAAAATGAAGATCAGAAGGATACTAAATCAACGGCAGCGACTTTAGGTTTACAGCGTTATTGGACACATACCACTGGTTGGTCGTTCTCTGCAGGGGTAAAAGTCCGTTATGATTCTTTTACGCAAGCCAACGATCGTTTTAAAACTTTGCTCGTATACCCAACTGCCTCATTAAACCGTACTCGTACTGATGGCAAGCCTTATCCATTATGGGGAGATAGCCAAAAACTTACCGTAAATTGGGGAAACAAAATATTTGGCTCAGATGTGAATTTTTATAGCTATAAAGCTTCTACGTCGTTTGTGAGAACTTATGCAGATAATCATCGCTTCTACTTAAGGGCGGAGTTAGGCTATTTGAAAGCAAACCAATTTGAACGTATTCCGCCTGCCTTACGCTTTTTTGCGGGGGGCGATATGAGTGTGCGTGGTTTTGGTTATAAAGATATTTCACCGAGAGATCCGGCAAATGGGAAACGTGTAGGCGGTTCACATTTAGCTACAGGTACGTTCGAATACCAATACCAAGTTTACCCAAACTGGTGGGGAGCGGTGTTTTATGATGTGGGCTTAGCTGCGAATAAATTTGAGACAAAACAGTTGCATCAGGGGACAGGTTTAGGTGTTCGCTGGGCTTCACCTATAGGAGCAATTAAATTTGATGTGGGTATGCCTGTAAAATCGCCTGATAATAAACGCGGTTTCCAAATTTATGTTGGCTTAGGCTCGGATATTTAATACAAGCGGTGCGATTTTACTAAAATTTTACCAATGATGATTTTATTACTCAGTAAGTATTCAAAATGATGAATGAACAACAAATAATAGATAGCCAAGAAATGCAAGCACAACAAGAAATGCCTAAAAAGAAACCTAGCTCAAAATGGCGTTTCTTGAAATGGAGTATTTATATTTTTTTAATTCTGCTCTTGGCTCTTATTTTATTTTTATGCACAGGCTTTGGGCAGCGTAAAACTGTTCAGTGGGTTGATCAATTCGTTGAACCGTTGCAGATCGGAAAAGTTGAAGGTAGCATTCAAGACGGTTTGCAACTTTCTGATACTCAATTTATTACTGATGGCGTTAATGTACAAATAGGTCAAGCAGACTTACACATTGATTTTAATTGCTTAATTAAATATGAAGTTTGTCTAAACAATTTTAACGTGCAGGATACCAAAGTTGTTATTGATACCACTCAACTTCCGCCTTCTCAAGAAAAAGAAGAAAACTCGCCTTTCACTGAGCTAAATTTACCGCTCGGTATTTCAGCGAAAAATATCACCCTAGAGAATATTGATGTCAGCGTTGATGATATGGATATTCATCTTAATCACTTCAATACCTCAATTTCCGGCAAAGGGCGTGAGGTTATTATCAAGCCTACCACCTTAGATGGCTTAAAGTTGCTATTAGCTTTAAAAGTGGAGGAAGCACTAGATACACAAGCGGTCGATTCTGACGCAGAAAATGCAAAAGTTACAGTAACCAGAAACCCGGCTAATGCACAAGAAGCAATGGATCAAGTTGTTCAAGAAGCGGTGGAAAAAACCGGCGAAAAAGTAGTTGAAGAATTCCATCAATTACAAGGTAAAACCACCGCAGAAGCTGAACAACAGCCGCATAATAAAGTGGATTGGGCGGCGATTAAAGCTCAGTTAGAACAACCGATCTTAAATAAAAATATCCGTCTCTCGTTACCGTTAGATTTAACCATTGAACAGATTGATATTGCCAATGTTTCGGTTGCTCAAAAAGCACAAGATGGAAAAGGCAACTTGGTTGAGCCGATTTCACTCATCAATGTCAATTCTTTACAGCTTCAAGCACAAGCGAAAGATCAGCTGGTAACCTTGCAAAGCTTGGATTTTAAGAGCGATCAAGGCGATCTCACCGCAACGGGTACACTTTCACTTAAAGAGAATTATCCATTAAATTGGCAGCTAGAAGGCATTGAGGCAAAAGAGGCTAAAGTGAAATTGCCATTTAGTCATATCAAGGCAATGCTTTCAGGCGAGTTGTATGATAAAACCGTGCTGAATTTACAAACAGATGGAGCTATTAAGGCAGCTTTAGAGGGGCATATTGAGCTTGCAACGCCTAAAACACCTTTTGATCTGATGCTTAAAAGTGAATCAGTGAAGTATCCTTTTGCACCGCAAAAAGGTGATGATACGCTGGTTTTAGAGAATATTGACATTCATCTGAATGGTAATCCACTTGCTTACAATTTGGCAGTAAAAGTGAGTGCCAAAGGTATGGGAATTCCGCCAAGTTCCGCTGATTTAAAAGGTAATGGTGAATTAACGCATTTTATTATCCACGATTTATTGTTAAATGCGTTAGAAGGTAATGCTCAACTTACGGGCTTAATTGATTGGACGGAAGGGATCGAGTGGAATTCTAATCTTAAGCTAAACAATATTAATACTAAAGCTTTAGTACCGGATTGGGCAGCGGTATTATCAGGTTCTCTTTCTACTCAAGGTTATGCAGGGCGTGGTAACATAGGCTCAGATTGGAAGGCAGATGTTTCAAATATTGATATTAAAGGCTCACTACACCAGAAGAATCTACAATTAACAGGGAATTTAAATGCCAATAATCAGCAACTTTTAGATGTGCCGGGTTTATCGCTGGTTTATGGCGAAAACAAAATTGATCTGAAGGGGCTTTTAGGCGAAAAATCAGATTTTTATGCAGATATCAAAGCCCCGAATTTACAAGGTTTAGTGCCAAATTTAAAAGCAAGTGTGAATGGCAATGTGAAATTATCTGGCAAAATTGCCGAGCCAAATGTGGATTTAGATTTAGCTGCTTCCAATGTGAGCTATGAACAATTCAAACTTCAACATTTAACCGCAAAGGGCAAAATTACCACTGAGCAGACCATTCAAGGCGATGTAGAATTAGGGCTACGCCAATTTGCCTATAATGACATTAAAGTAGAAAGTGCTACCTTATTGGCAAAAGGGAATGAAGCAAACCATAGCTTGAAATTAACTTCAAAAGGTAATCCGGTTGGAGGCGATTTGCAAATTTCCGGAAAATTTGACCGCTTGCAACAGATTTGGGAAGGGCAGTTGAGCCAAGTTGCTATTCAATCTACCGAGTTTGGCAGATTCCAAACGGATAAAGCAGTGAATGTGAAATATGACAATAAAGCGATTAATGCTAATGTGTCTGCTCACTGCTGGCAAAACCCGAAAATTCACCTCTGTTTCCCAACGGCATTTAATGCAGGGCAAGAGGGCAAAGTACCTTTCGATATTCGTAATTTTAACTTAGCGGTGTTGCAAGATTATCTTGATAATACCAGCCAAATTTCAGGTATTGTAAACGCCAAAGGTGATGCTGCGTGGTTTAAAAATAAACCGCCACAGGTTAATTTAGATCTCACTTCCAATTCCATTAAATTTGTGCAGAAAATGGAAGGCGGAAAAACTTTTCCGCTTACGGTTTCGCCATTAAAAATTAATCTGAAAATGTCAGATAACAATTTAGCCCTTAAATCGAATTTAAGAGTTGAAAATAACGGCACTCTGACAACTGACATTGTGATGCAAGATTTAACTAATGCGAGAAGCTTATCAGGTAATATCAATATTGACCAATTAACCTTAAAGCTCATTCACCCGCTGCTTGAGCGAGGCGATTTTGTTGATGGCAGAATTAATGCTCGCTTAACGGTAAGTGGTAAAGCAACCTCACCGTTGCTACACGGAAACTTGAATTTAACAGGCTTAAAAGCACGTTCTGTTACGATGCCGTTTGATGTAACAGATGGTAATTTAGCGATGAACTTTCACGGAGCAACCTCTACATTAAACGGGAGGCTACAAACAAAAGAGAGTGAGCTACGCTTGGAAGGCGACGCAGATTGGCGAAATATTAATGCCTGGAGAACCAGAGTTCACGCTCAAGCAAATCGCTTCAGAGTGGATATTCCGAGCTTAGCAAGAGTGGAAATCAGCCCCGATATTCAAGTTGTGGCAACCCCGACACTTTTAACATTAAGTGGTAATATTGATGTACCGTGGGCAAGAATTGAAGTAGAACAATTGCCGGAACAAGCCGTTAGCGTAAGTGGCGATGAAGTGATTATGGACGGCTCTGCAAGAAACAAAGTGCCATTTAATCAACGCACTATTCCAACTCAAACTGCAGGTGGAATGGCAATTAATGCGGATATTAAAATTAACATTGGTAATGATGTTAAGCTCAAGGCATACGGTTTGAATAGTCATTTAAACGGATTACTCTCGGTGCGTCGCGGTAAGCAAGGCTTAGGGCTTTACGGACAAGTTCGCTTAGACGAAGGACGTTTTGCAGCTTATGGACAAGATTTATTGATCCGCAAAGGAAATATCAGTTTTGCCGGCTCACCTTCACAACCATACTTAGATATTGAAGCAGTGAGAAACCCGGATGCAATGGAAGATCCAACCATTACCGCAGGGGTACGGGTAACAGGCTTGGCGGATGCACCAAATGTGAAAGTATTCTCAGATCCGGCAATGTCGCAAAACGAAGTCCTTTCCTATATTTTAACAGGGAGATCACTTGAAAGTAGCGGCGATGCAGGCTCAAGCAATGCAGTAGCGGCTGCCTTGCTCAGTATGAGTTTATCCAAAAGTAGCAAATTAGTCGGTGATGTTGGCAGTGCCTTTGGCTTAAAAGATCTCAGCGTAAGCACCGCCGGCATTGGGGATAATACCAAAGTAGAAGTGAGTGCCAGTCTCTCGCCTCGTTTCCGTGTGAAATATGGTGTCGGTGTATTTGCTCCTTTAACTGAACTGACATTGCGATATAACTTAACCCCAAGACTCTATTTGCAATGGGTTTCGAACGTAAATCAAGCGGTCGATTTAATGTACCGCTTCCAGTTTGATAAACTGTTCTAATTCAAAAGGTTGTTAATCAGAGCATTAACAACCTTTTGGCTTTATAGTA
The DNA here is from genome assembly GCF_056854775.1 of Mannheimia sp. Classification (NCBI taxonomy): domain Bacteria; kingdom Pseudomonadati; phylum Pseudomonadota; class Gammaproteobacteria; order Pasteurellales; family Pasteurellaceae; genus Mannheimia; species Mannheimia sp. The sequence continues at coordinate 10,061 of NZ_JBXGGI010000036.1, read as the reverse complement.
GAATGGCAACTTTATCTATAAGCGGTCGAAAAAATAAAAAAATTTACACATTATGGAAAAACAACGCCAACGTGAATTGCAGAAATGGCTTAAAAGTCAGCAAAAAGTCATTAAAAAATATATGCACTTAAACGTACTGTTAGGGATATTCAGTAGTTTATTTATGATTGGGCAGATGTGGCTATTGGCAACAATGCTACAAAAAATGATTGTAGAAAAACAGTCTCCCAACATTTTTATAAGCGAAATTGTTTTATTATTCGGCTGTTTTGCTGGCAGAGCATTATTGATTTTTCTGCGTGAGCGTGTGGGGTTTAAAGCCGGGCAGACATTACGTTTGCATCTTCGCAAGCAAATTTTAGCGAAGATGGAAGCGGTTGGACCAATGAGCCTACAACAAAAACCGGCAGGTAGTTGGGCTACCTTAATGTTGGAACAAGTAGAAAATTTGCACAATTTCTATGCTCGTTATTTACCACAGCAATTTTTATCGTTAATTATACCGCTTGTGATCCTCTGTTTTGTCTTCCCAATCAACTGGGCGGCTGGTGTAATTCTGTTTGCCACTATGCCGTTATTACCGCTATTTATGATTTTGGCAGGTATGAAAGCCGTTGAGGCAAATCAACGCAACATCGGCATTCTTTCTCGTATAAGTGGTCAATTTTTAGATAAATTGAAAGGCTTGGAAACCATTCGTTTATTTGGGCAAGCGGAAAAACAAACTGAGCAAATTTACCAAAGTACTGAAGATTTTCGCACCAGCACGATGGACGTGTTAAAAATGGCATTTTTATCCTCTGCAGTGTTGGAGTTTTTTACCTCTGTATCCATTGCGGTAATGGCGGTTTATTTCGGCTTTATCTTTTTAGGTGAGCTGGATTTCGGCTATTACGGCACAGGCGTTAGCTTATTCATTGGCTTTTTCTGCTTAATGTTAGCCCCTGAATTTTATCAACCTATGCGTGAATTGGGTGTGTTCTATCACGATAAAGCAGCAGCAATCGGTGCGGCAGATAGCATTGAAACCTTCCTAAAAGAGGAGGTAAAAACGCAATCGAATAATGTGCAAAAATCAATAGAAAATCGACCGCTTGTGATTGAAGCTCAAGAATGTGTAATTCTCTCACCTCAAGGCAAAGCCTTAACACAGCCACTGAATTTCAAAATAAATCCACATCAACATATTGCGTTAGTCGGACAAAGTGGGGCAGGTAAGAGTTCGTTGATGAATATGTTGCTTGGTTTCTTGCCTTATGAAGGATCGGTTAAAATTAATGGTGCGGAATTGAGTGAACTGAATTTAACCGAATGGCGGTCGAAATTAGCGTGGGTAGGGCAGAATCCACAATTAATGCGAGGCAGCTTAAAAGAGAATATTTTATTGGGTAACGCAGCGGCTACAGAAGCCGAAATCGCCAGAGCTCTACGTTTATCAAAAGCGGACGAGTTTGTATCCCGTTTAGGGTTGGAACATCAAGTGCAAGATAGTAATATCGGTATTTCAGGTGGGCAAGCCCAACGTATTGCGATTGCCAGAGCCTTGTTACGCCCATATGAATTATTGCTACTTGATGAACCAACGGCAAGCTTAGATATGGACTCCGAGCAGCAAGTGTTGGAAGCATTACACCATTTAAGCCGAGAGCAAACGACCTTGATGATTACCCACCGAGTAGAAGATTTAACCCAATGCGATGAAATTTGGGTAATGAAACAAGGGCAGATTATCCAGAAAGGTAGCTTTAGTGAATTAGAACATACAGGCTTTTTTGCCGAATTATTGCGTAATGAATTAGTTCATCAGGGAGAAATCTAATGAAATCATTATTCCCATTCTTTTCTCTCTATCAAACCCATTTTGGGCGTTTGTTATTAGGTATTGTACTGGCAATTTTAGGTTTAGCGGCAAGTATTGGTTTATTAAGTCTATCAGGTTGGTTTTTAGCGGCTTCTTTTTTAGCGGCTAATGCGATTATTTTTAATTTCTTTTACCCTGCCGGTGGGGTAAGAGGTTTAGCTATTTTCCGTACGGCTTCACGCTATTTTGAAAAGCTGGTTACGCACGATGCAACCTTCCGTGTGTTGGCAAAATTACGTGTGAGTGTATTTAAAAAGCTGATTCCAATGAGCCCAAGCGGTTTAAACCGTTTCAGAAATAGCGAATTGTTGAACCGATTGGTTGCAGATGTAGATACGCTTGATACGCTTTATCTCAACCTTGTCTCACCCTTTGTGAGTGCGGTAATGATTATCCTGTTTATGGCAATTGGCTTGTCATTTGTTTCCGTACCATTAATGCTGATTATTTGTGGCACGCTACTGGCTTTGCTCATTGTTATTCCAACAGTGTTTTATCACTTAGGGTTGAAATTAGGACGAGATGCTATCCAAAATCGAGCTAACTACCGTAGCCAATTTATTGAATGGGTGCAGTTGAATGCAGAATTTTTATTATTCGGCAATTTAAACCAAGCCGGTGAAAAATTGCAACAAACCGAACGCCAATGGCTCAATGCACAAAGCAAGGAGAGCCGACTTTCGGGGTTATCGAATAGCTTGTTAATGCTTTCAAACGGTATTTTGACTTGTGTTGTGATCTACTTGGCTTCTACTGCAATTAATGTGCCAACAGCGAAATACCCTGAAGCCTTAATTGCATTGGTGGTTTTCTGTGTAATGGCATCAGCTGAAATTCTTACCCCAATCGGCATCGCATTTTTACATTTAGGGCAAGTGATTACTGCCGCAGAACGCATTAATGAAATTACTGAGCAGCAACCAAGTGTTCAATTTAATGGCACGGCACAATGGCAAAATTTAGTGAAAAATCAACCGCTTGTACGCTTTGAAAATGTTAATTTTGCGTATTTGAATGGCGAGCAGCAAGTATTAAATAATCTCTCTTTTGAAGTGCTAAAAGGGCAAAAAGTTGCGATTTTAGGTAAAACAGGAAGCGGAAAATCTACTATTTTTCAATTATTAAACCGCAATTATGACCCAACAAGCGGTCAAATTTGGCTCAATAATTGCAAAATTGAAGATTTCTCGGAAAATATTTTGCGTTCAAAATTAGTTACCTTAAGCCAGCGTGTGCATATTTTCAGCCAAACGTTGCGTGATAATTTATTAATGGGAAACGTAACAGCCACCGATGAGCAAATGATTGACGTCGTGCAAAAAGTCGGCTTAGGCTACTTACTTGAAACTGAAGGGTTAAAACTTTGGCTCGGCGAAGGAGGCAGACCGCTTTCAGGGGGAGAACAACGTCGCTTAGGGCTTGCTCGTTTATTACTAAGTTCAGCTGAGTTAGTTCTACTAGATGAACCAACCGAAGGGCTAGATCGTGAAACCGAACAGCAGATCTTAAATCTCATTCTAACTCACTGTGCAGAAAGAACATTACTGATGATTACCCACAGACAAAGTGGATTGGATAAATTTGATGTGATTTATCGAATGGATAATGGAAAGTTGTTGAATTAAGTTAAGGTCAAAAGCATTTATCTTTTTCTTTCGATAAATGCCTTTTACCATTCAAAAGAAAGCTAAAAAATGCTATATTCACCACTAATTTTTAAATAGAGACTGACTTTATAAAAATGGCAGATTATCACGATATTACTATTGCGTATGCAGGCGTATGCCAAGCGGCGCATTTAGTGCAGCAATTTGCACATAAAGGCACGGCAGATAGAGATGCGTTTAGGCAATCTATGCGTAGCTTATTAGTTACTCAGCCTGAAACTACGCTAAGTGTATTTGGCGATGACCTTTCTCATCTCAAAATGGGGTTGGAAACGGCATTATCTCAAACAGGTGGCGGCAATGGTAAGCTAGATACTGAAGTCGGGCGTTATTGGATAAGCCTGATTGCTCTTAGCCAAAAATTAGATAAAAAACCTGAAGCCAAACAACAACTAGCCCAGCGTTTACAACAAATTGAACGCCAATTGCCGTTATATGAAGATGATGTTTTAGCCGAACAGATGATTGCTAATTTAGCCGCAATTTACAGTGATATTATCAGCCCGTTAGGCACGAAAATTCACGTGATGGGAATGCAAGATTACTTGGTTCGCCCTGATATTCAACACAAAATTCGAGCCTCCTTGCTTGCCGGTATTCGTGCTGCGATTTTATGGCAACAGGTGGGGGGGAGTCGCTGGCAATTTTTATTTTCACGCAAGAAGATTTTTAACCAAGCTCAACAGCTTTATCGTCAAATTTAACCGAACATTTATTATTTTGGAGAACACTAAACAATGGAACTTACTGCTTTAACCGCGTTATCCCCAATTGATGGGCGTTATCAAGACAAAGTGTCTAGCCTTCGCCCAATTTTCAGTGAATTTGGTTTATTAAAATTCCGTGTAGAGGTTGAGGTTCGCTGGTTACAGAAATTGGCATCTCACGCACAAATCAAGGAAGTTCCTGCTTTTTCAGAAAAAGCAAACGATTACTTAAACCAGATTGTGGCAAATTTTTCGTTAGAAGATGCAAATCGAATCAAAACTATCGAACGCACAACTAACCACGATGTAAAAGCGGTGGAGTATTTCCTAAAAGAAAAATGTGAAGCCTTACCTGAGTTACAAGCGGTAAATGAATTTATTCATTTTGCTTGCACTTCGGAAGATATCAATAATACTTCACACGCTTTAATGCTTAAAACGGCTCGTGAAGAGGTGTTATTGCCGGAATGGAAAAAATTAATTGATGCCATCGTTGATTTAGCCAAGCGTTATCAACATATTCCGTTGCTTTCCCGCACGCACGGTCAGCCGGCAAGCCCAACGACTATTGGTAAAGAGATGGCAAACGTGGCTTATCGTTTACAACGTCAATATAAACAATTAGAAAATTTAGAAATCTTAGGCAAAATCAACGGTGCGGTAGGTAACTACAATGCTCATTTATCGGCTTATCCTGAAATTGATTGGCACACTTTCAGCCAAGAATTTGTGGAATCTTTAGGTGTTACTTGGAACCCGTACACTACGCAAATTGAACCGCACGACTATATCGCTGAATTCTTTGATTGTGTGGCACGTTTTAACACTATCATTATTGATTTCGACCGTGATATGTGGGGGTACATTGCGTTAAATCACTTCAAACAACGTACAGTTGCAGGTGAAATTGGCTCAAGCACAATGCCGCACAAAGTGAATCCGATTGACTTTGAGAACTCAGAAGGTAATTTAGGTTTAGCGAATGCGGTAATGGCACATTTAGGACAAAAACTCCCAATCTCTCGCTGGCAGCGTGATTTAACCGATTCAACGGTACTGCGTAATTTAGGTGTAGGTTTAGGCTATGCGTTAATTGCTTACGCTTCAACTTTAAAAGGCATCAGCAAATTAGAAGTAAACGAGCAGCACTTGCGTGATGAACTCAACCAAAACTGGGAAGTGCTAGCTGAGCCAATTCAAACGGTAATGCGTCGTTATGGCATTGAAAAACCGTACGAGAAGCTGAAAGAATTAACGCGTGGTAAACGTGTTGATGAAACGGCAATGCGTGAGTTCATTGAGAAGTTGGACATTCCTGAAAATGAGAAAGCCCGCTTAAAAGAGATGACACCGGCAACCTATATCGGCTATGCTGTCGAGCTCGTTGATAAATTGTAAAATTTAACGCAAAAAAGACCGCTTGCAAGCGGTCTTTTTCTGATCGTTTTTTGCAAAGGAAATAATATGAAGCAGGCAAATAGACATAAAAGAATTATTGAGCTCGTTAATCAGCTGGGGTATGTCAGCACGGAAGAGCTAGTGGTTCAAATGAATGTAAGTCCACAAACAATTCGTCGTGATTTAAATGAGATGGCAGAAAATAATCTCATTCGCCGCCATCACGGTGGAGCAGCTGCCCCCTCTAACACCGAAAACAGTGATTATACGCACCGTAAGCAATTTTTCTCTCAAGAGAAGAATGCGATTGCTCAACAAGTGGCAAAGCTTATTCCGAACGGGGCATCTGTATTTTTAGATATTGGTACAACATCAGAAGCTGTTGCATTGGCACTACTTTCACATAAAAATTTAAAAGTAGTAACGAATAATCTGAATGCAGCACATATTTTAATGAAAAATCCGGATTGCCAAATTACCGTTGCAGGGGGGAATTTACGAAGCGATGGTGGATTAATTGGCGAAGAAACGGTACGTTTTATCAATCAATTCCGTTTAGATTTCGGTATTTTAGGTATTAGTGCGGTAGATTTAGACGGCTCAATGCTGGATTATGATTATCACGAAGTACAGGTAAAAAGAGCATTAATGGAATGCTCCAGACAGGTTCTATTGGTTACTGACCACTCAAAATTCAGCCGTAATGCGATGGTTCGTTTGGGGAATGTGAAAGAAGTAAATTATTTGTTTACAGATACTGATTTGCCGTTAGAATTACAAAATCATTTAAGTCAATCAGACGTTATCGTTAAAATTTGTAATGAATAAAGGCAGTTTTTTCTCTAAACAAAAATGGATTGCATATGCTCAATTAATGCGGTTCGATAAGCCTATCGGCACACTATTATTGCTTCACCCAACGTTATGGGCGTTATTTGTGGCATCTGACGGAATGCCGCCACTTTCTATTTTGCTGATTTTTACACTTGGTGTAATAGTAATGCGTGCGGCAGGTTGTGTGATTAATGATTATGCAGATAGAGAGATTGACGGACACGTCAAACGTACTTCGCAACGCCCGCTCGCTACAGGGCGAGTTTCGACGACTGAGGCGAAAATCATTTTTGCGATTTTGTTACTAATGGCATTTGGGCTGGATTTGTTGCTCAACCGTTACGCCTTTTTGCTTTCGTTTGTTGCAGTGTTTTTGGCGGTGGTTTATCCCTTTATGAAACGCTTTACTCATTTGCCGCAAGTGGTTTTGGGAATGGCGTTTGGTTGGGCTATCCCGATGGCATTTGGGGCGGTAAGTGAAGCTCTTCCATTAGAATGTTGGTTGTTGTTTTTCGCCAATCTCGCTTGGACGGTTGCTTATGATACCCAATATGCAATGGTGGATCGTGATGATGACTTGCGAATTGGGGTGAAATCCACCGCCATTTTATTTGCCCAATACGATAATAAAATTATTGCACTCTTACAGTTTATTACTTTGATATTATTGACTTTAGTCGGCATTGTACAAGAGTATAATATTGGTTATTTCATCGTATTAGCATTAAGTGCAACACTGTTTATCTATCAATGCTGGCTCACTAAAAAACGAGAACGCAGCGAATGTTTTAAAGCATTCTTGAATAACCATTATTTCGGTTTAGGCGTGTTTGCTGCGATTTTGGTGGGGATTTATTTTTAATCTCTCTAATCGGACGAATAATCATCGCCTCACATCATCACAAGCGGTTAAATTTCTTTAGGAATTTGCAAATTCCAGATAAAATTTAACCGCTTGTTTTACGATACTTTCTCGCATTTTTCTGCTATAATCAGCACAATTTTTTCGATTTTAAATTAGTAGGAATAACAATGTCTGAACAAACTCAACCAACCAGTTATGATTCTTCCAGTATTAAGGTGTTACGAGGCTTAGATGCCGTGCGTAAACGCCCGGGAATGTATATCGGCGACACCGATGACGGCACGGGCTTACACCATATGGTATTTGAGGTTGTGGATAATGCCATTGATGAAGCGTTAGCCGGACATTGTAAAGACATTATTGTTACCATTCACTCCGATAATTCGGTTTCTGTACAAGATGATGGTCGTGGTATTCCTGTTGGTATTCACCCTGAAGAGGGAGTGTCTGCGGCAGAAGTGATTATGACCGTCCTTCACGCCGGCGGTAAATTTGACGATAACTCCTATAAAGTATCGGGTGGTTTGCACGGTGTGGGGGTGTCGGTTGTAAATGCACTTTCTTCTAAATTACAGCTGACGATTCGCCGTGAAGGACACGTTCACGAGCAGTTTTATAGCTTAGGTGAACCGGATGCACCATTAACGGTTATCGGTAATACCGAAAAAACCGGGACGAGTGTTCGTTTCTGGCCAAGTTTAGAGATATTCAAAAACAAAACTGAATTTGAATATAAAATCTTATCTAAACGCTTGCGTGAATTATCGTTTTTAAACTCAGGTGTTTCCATCAAACTGATTGATGAGCGTGATGGCAAGGAAGAGCATTTCAAATATGAAGGCGGTATTAAAGCCTATGTGGAATATTTAAACGAAGGCAAAACCCATATTCATAACACGCCATTCTATCTCTCAACAGAAAAAGACGGCATTGGGGTGGAAATTTCACTGCAATGGAACGATAGCTACAACGAAAATGTGTACTGTTTTACCAACAACATTCCACAGCGTGATGGAGGCACACACTTAGCCGGTTTCCGTGGTGCATTAACCCGTGCGTTGAAAAACTATATGGATAACAGCGGCGTGTTGAAAAAAGCCGATGCCAATATTGATGCCTCAGGTGATGATGCCCGTGAAGGCTTGGTGGCGGTGATTTCGGTGAAAGTGCCGGATCCAAAATTCTCATCACAAACTAAAGATAAATTAGTGTCTTCAGAAGTGGGTGGGGCGGTGGAAAGCTCAATGAACGAGGCGTTAGCGGATTATTTAGCAGAAAATCCGGACGATGCGAAAAATATCGTGACCAAAATTATTGATGCGGCTCGTGCTAGAGAGGCGGCTCGTAAAGCCCGTGAAATGACTCGCCGTAAAGGGGCGTTAGATTTAGGCGGCTTACCGGGCAAATTAGCGGATTGTCAAGAAAAAGACCCTGCATTATCTGAGCTTTACTTGGTAGAGGGTGACTCTGCGGGTGGCTCAGCAAAACAAGGGCGTGACCGTAAAAACCAAGCGATTTTGCCGTTAAAAGGTAAAATCTTAAACGTAGAAAAAGCCCGTTTTGACAAGATGCTTTCTTCACAAGAAGTTGCTACCTTGATCACCGCATTAGGCACAGGTATTGGGCGTGATGACTATAATCTTGAAAAATTACGTTATCACAAAATTATTATTATGACCGATGCTGACGTGGATGGTGCGCATATTCGCACGCTTTTATTGACCTTCTTCTATCGTCAAATGCCAGAGTTGATCGAAAACGGCTACATCTATATTGCTCAGCCACCGCTTTACAAAGTGAAGAAAGGCAAACAAGAGCGTTATATTCAAGACAACGATGAAATGTCGCAATATGAAATTGACATCGCTCTTGAAGGTGCGGGCTTATATGTGAGCAATGATGCCCCAGCATTAAGTGGTGTAGCGTTGGAAAACTTGATTTCTCAGTACAACAACGTGCAGAAATTGATTGAACGTTTAAGCCGCCGTTACCCAACATTATTACTTAACGAATTAATTTACTCAAAACCGCTTTCAGTAGAATTTGCAAAAAATGAAGCAAATATGGCCGCTTGGAGCGAGCAATTTGTAGCGAAATTAATGGAAAAAGAGGTAGGTGGCAGTTTCTATCGTACAAGCACAGTCTTTAATGAAGAACGCCAAATTTACGAGGCAGAAATTGTAGTGACTACTCACGGTATGGACACAACCTACCGCTTAGATTTCAACTTTATCAGCAGCAATGAATACGCTCGTATTGTCGCCTTAGGCAACGAATTGAATGATTTACTCTCAGATTCCGCTTATGTAGTGCGTGGCGAACGCCGTCAAGAAATCAGCAGCTTTGCTGAGGCCTTGGATTGGTTAGTGAAAGAGTCTCGCAAAGGTTTAACCATTCAACGTTATAAAGGATTAGGTGAGATGAACCCTGAGCAATTATGGGAAACTACAATGGATCCTGTAGCGCGTAAAATGTTGCAAGTGAATATTACGGATGCCATTGCTGCCGATAAATTGTTCAGCACGCTAATGGGTGATGAAGTCGAACCTCGCCGAGATTTCATTGAAAGTAATGCGTTGTATGCACACTTAGATATTTAATTGGTGAAAATAAAAAATCCTCTATTGCAAAATAGAGGATTTTTTTAACCCCTTGTAATGAATTAAGCATTCGCTAAAATCACGGCCCGTCTCGGTGCCCGGGAGTCCTCAATGGTTTTGGTGTGATCA
>NZ_JBXGGI010000035.1:0-4761 GCF_056854775.1 Mannheimia sp. | reverse complement strand
GCATAGTGCGATAGCTCTTTTAAGAACCTGCCAATTGGATGCCCGCTTAAATAAAGCCCTAACGTCGCCCTCTCTCCGTCTAAAATCGTTTGTTCCGACCATTTCGGTGTGTTCGCATAAGCATTTTGCACCTCTTCAGGTGTTTCAGTCAGCACGCCGAACATATCACTCTGTCCAAGCTCTTCCATTTTGCTGTGCTGATCCGAGGCTTTTAATGCATCTTCTAAATTTTTCATTAAAGCTGCACGATGCGGACCTAATTTATCAAACGCTCCGGACATAATCAGACTTTCAAAAGTACGGCGGTTAATTTTTTTCAGATCGACACGGGCAGTTAAATCAAACAGATCGGTAAAACGCCCACCTTGATTGCGAGCCTCCAAAATCGCTTCAATCGGACCTTCCCCCACGCCTTTAATTGCCCCTAAGCCGTAAACAATTTCGCCTTTTTCGTTTACGCTGAAACGGTGTTTTCCGCTATTCACATCAGGTGGTACAACCGTTAAGCCCATATTGATACATTCATCATAAAAGCCAACAATCTTATCGGTATTGTCCATCTCTGAAGTCATTACCGCCGCCATAAATTCTGCCGGATAATGGGCTTTGAGCCAAAGGGTTTGGTAAGACACCAACGCATAAGCTGCTGAGTGTGATTTGTTAAAACCATAGCCGGCGAATTTTTCCACTAAGTCAAAAATTGCCCCTGCGAGTTTACCGTCAATCCCTTTTGATTCCGCCCCTTTTTCAAAGACTTCACGTTGAGCAGCCATTTCTTCCGGCTTTTTCTTACCCATCGCACGGCGAAGTAAGTCCGCTCCACCGAGTGTATAACCGGCAAGCTCTTGGGCAATCTGCATTACCTGCTCTTGGTAAACAATAACGCCATAGGTTGGCTCTAAAATAGGTTTTAAGCATTCGTGTTGATATTCAGGATCAGGGTAAGACACTTCTTCCTTGCCGTGTTTACGGTCGATAAAGTTCTGCACCATTCCCGACTCCAGCGGACCCGGGCGGAATAATGCCACCAAAGCGATAATATCTTCAAAACAGTCCGGTTTTAGACGAGAAATCAGATCTTTCATTCCACGGCTTTCAAGCTGGAACACCGCCGTGGTTTTTGCCGCTAATAGCAGATCAAAAGATTTTTTATCATCAAGCGGAATACTTTCTATGCGAACCGGTTCTTTCCCTTCTCGTTCAAGGCGAGCATTCACCATCTCTAATGCCCATTTGATGATGGTTAGAGTCCTTAAGCCTAAGAAGTCAAATTTCACCAATCCTGCATATTCCACATCATTTTTATCAAAATGGGTAACAGGGTGTAAGCCTTCACTATCACAATAAAGTGGCGAGAAATCGGTGATCGCAGTAGGAGCAATTACCACGCCTCCTGCGTGCTTACCGGCATTTCGGGTTACGCCCTCAAGCTTGCGAGCCATATCGATCAGATCTTTCACTTCCTCATCGGCTTCATACAGTTCAGGGAGTTTTGGTTCAGCGGCAAAAGCTTTTTCTAATGTCATTCCCGGATCGGGTGGAATCAGCTTGGAAATTCTGTCCACAAAGCTATAAGGATGTCCAAGCACACGCCCCACATCACGAATTACCGCTTTTGCAGCCATCGTTCCGAAGGTAATAATTTGCGATACCGCTTGGCGACCGTAAGTTTCTGCCACGTGTTCAATCACACGATCTCGCCCATCCATACAGAAATCGACATCAAAATCGGGCATTGAAACCCGCTCAGGGTTTAAAAAACGTTCAAAAAGTAAGTCAAATTCCAGCGGATCTAAATCGGTAATTTTAAGTGCATAAGCCACCAACGAGCCCGCTCCCGAACCACGTCCCGGACCAACCGGAATATCGTTATCTTTCGACCATTGAATAAATTCCATCACGATCAGGAAGTAGCCCGGAAAGCCCATTTGGTTAATTACATCTAATTCAACTTGCAATCTTTCGTCATAAACTGACCGCTTGTTAGCCCTTTCCTCACGGTCAGGGAATAAAAACTCAAGGCGTTCTTCTAAACCTTCTCTTGATTTTTTCACTAAAAAATCTTCGGTTGAAAGATCGCCTGTCGGGAAATTTGGCAGGAAATATTCGCCTAAACGCACTGTAACCGAGCAGCGTTTTGCAATTTCTACCGTATTCGCTAAGGCACTCGGCAAGTCTGCAAACAGCTTACACATTTCCTCTTCTGAGCGGAAATATTGCTTTGGAGAATATTTTTTGGGGCGTTTCGGATCATCTAAAGTATAGCTGTCGTGAATTGCTACGCGGATTTCGTGAGCATCAAAGTCATCTTCTTTTAAGAAAACAACATCATTCACCGCCACTAAAGGAATTGCATTTTTTTGGGAAAATTCGACCGCTTGTTTAATGTAGCGTTCTTCGTCTGCTCGTCCTGTGCGGCAAACCGACATATAAAAATGATTTGGGTAATATTGTTGATAAAAAGAGAGTTTCTCAGCAGCTTCCGATAGATTTTCTTTAAGTAAGGCTTTACCCACATCGCCCATTCGTCCGCCTGAAAGCACAATAATGCCTTCATTCAGCTCAGCTAGCCATTCTCTCTCTACCATTGGAAATTCAATGTATCCTTGTTGATAGGCTTTGGAGAGAATTTGGGTAATATTGTGGTATCCTTTATTGTTTTTAGCTAATAGCGTTAGCTCAAAATAATCATCACTACCAGTATCCGATTTAACATATACATCAGCACCGATAATCGGTTTAATACCTGAGCCCAGTGCTTCGCCATAAAATTTCACCAAGCCGCAGAAGTTGGTAAAGTCGGTTAAGCCCATCGCCACCATATTATTGGCAACTGCTGCTTTGACTAATGATTTCACTTTGGCTAAACCGTTAATCATTGAGAAATCACTGTGAACTTTTAAATGGACGAAACGACAATCAGACATAATGCTAAGGTAGAATTAAGATTTAAAGGAATATTCAAGCGGTCATTTTTGCAAAAAATGTTGTAAAAATAACCGCTTGTAAAATTAATCACGTTTTTTGCTTAGTAACCACCAAACAATTACCAGACAGAGCAAACTTGGAATTAATGCCCCAACCGGCACAGGCAGCCAAGTGGCAATAAGACTTAAATTCCCAAATACAATGTTCGCCACGTAGAACATAAAGCCGGCAACAATCCCGATAACAATTTTCGCCCCCATCGTACTACTACGAAGCGGTCCGAAAATAAAGGAGATCGCAAGTAACATCATCACCGCCATTGAGATCGGCTGGAATACTTTACGCCAGAACGTAATTTCGAAGCGTTTCGGATCTTGCCCGGTGTCTTTTAAAAAGCCAACATAATCCGCCAAGCCAGAAATAGACAGTGATTCAGGCTTAAGTGAAACAATCCCTAATTTGCTTGGCGTTAAGCTGGTTTGCCAACCTTGATCGGGTTGCTTGCCTTGCTGGATCTGATTCTCACCAAGTTCTGATTTTTCAACGTTAGAGAGTATCCAGCCTTTTTCATCGCTATATTGAGCCTCACTCGCTCGTAATACCGATTGCAATTCACGTTTATTTTCGCCTTCGCCAAATTCGTAAATAAGTACGTTACTCAGGCTTTTTTCATTATTGATACGGTTGATATAGATAAATGAGTTTCCATCTTTCGCCCAAAAACCATCTTTGGTAGCAAGCATTGAGCCACCACTTTGAGCAATAGAACGCATATTACGGGCAAATTGTTCGGTTTGCGGTACGCCCCATTCGCCTATAATCATTGTAAAGATCACAAGTGGCAATGCGGTTTTCATTACCGCTAAACCAATGCGGAAGCGAGAAAAACCGGAGGCTTGCATTACAACTAACTCACTACGGCTGGCAAGATTTCCCAAGCCTAAAAGAGAACCTAATAAAGCTGCAATCGGAAAAAAGGTTTCAATATCTCTTGGAATAGTTAAAAAGGTGTAATAAGCCGCTTTCAAACCATCGTAAGAGCCTCGTCCAACATCACGAAATTCCTCTACAAATTTAATGATTGCCCCAAGCCCTACCAATAAAAATAGAGTGAGGAAAATTGCCGATAAAATCGTTTTACCGATGTAGCGTTCTAAAATGTTCATTGAGAAAATTTTCATTATGCCACCGCCTTATTAGTGATTTTTTTAGCACTAAACTGATAGCGTAATTTAGACATAAATTTACCATTCCACATATTCAACACAATACCTAAAATTAAAAAGGCAACGGAGACTAACGGCATTAAAATTTCTGCATTTAGCTTGCCCGATCCACCCGATGATTTGAGTGAGCTTTGCAGTAGGAAATAGATTAAATAAAGCAATAGTGCAGGCAATAATTTAGCAAAACGTCCTTGTCGAGGGTTTACGCTACTCATCGGTACTGCCAATAACGCCATTAACGGCACGGCAAAAATTAACGCTAAACGCCAATGTAATTCAGCTTTTGCTTCCGGACTATTGGTTTCCATTAATGTTTTAAAATCGGCACGTTGTACTAATTTTTCGTCCGATTCCACATCTTGATAACCTAAATAAGCGGAATAATTTTCAAAGTGAGAAATACGGAAGTCAGCACTTTGCGGCGTACCCTCAAAACGTTTGCTTTCTGCTAACGTTAAAACCTGATCACCATTTGGCAAACCTTGTAAAGTACCATTTTCAGCCACCACGACCGAAGGTTTGTTATTTTTTTGCTGTTCCGGTTGGAAAACGTAAATATCATTAAGGCTACTATTTTCAATTTTATCAATAAATAATACATAACCAC
>NZ_JBXGGI010000034.1:0-14407 GCF_056854775.1 Mannheimia sp. | reverse complement strand
CCCAAACAAAAATGTTTGGGGATAACCTAAAAAATAAAAAAGTATTTCTACTTTTACTTAACCAAGGAAATATCTATGAAAACAGTAAGGAATCTTTCATTATGATGGCGGTGAGAGAGGGATTCGAACCCTCGATACAGTTTCCCATATACACGCTTTCCAGGCGTGCTCCTTCAACCACTCGGACATCTCACCGAATCAACAAAAAGATGGCATAAATATAGCAATATTACGACTTTATTTCAAGTATTTTCTTCACAAAATAAATTAAATCAAATTTTGAACGGATCACTGCCCAATACCTAAACAATTTGGCGATTTTGGCACAATTCCACCAATTTCAGCCCACTCACTTTGTGTGTATAAATGGAGAGCCAATGCGTGAACGCCATTTTCCAATTCTTCCGCCAAACAAGCGTAAACTGCCTGATGACGGGCAACGGCTCTTTTCCCTTCAAATTTGTCAGATACCAATGTCAGTTTAAAATGGGATTCAGCCCCCCTACCAGAACTGTGCATATAGCTTTCATTTTCAATATTCAACACAATTGGCGAAAATTCGTTGTTTATTTTATTAATAATTGTTTGTTCTACTAACATTTTTATTCTCTTTCATTGAAAATTAAGGCTAAATAATACTATACTAGTGAAAATTTTTCTCATAATTTATTAAACAGAAGGATTTATTATGAAATTATCTAAAAAAACCTTAGTTTTAGCGACAACCTTTGCAGCAACTTTATTAGCAGGTTGTCAAAGCCAATCAAATACTTTAACTTTTGCAACACCAACCCCAACTGCGGTATTTAACACCAACAATCAAACTGCTGCGGTAAATGTGATGACACAAGATTTACGCACCTCACGCGAAATTGCAAGCTACACTAAAAACGGTGAATTAATTCGTTTAACCGCTGTGCCGGAAGTGGCTGCAATGTTCCAACAAGCAGTACAGCAAGACCTTAACGCAAAAGGCTTCCAAATTGTGCAAGGTGCAGCAAATGCAAATGTTACTGTGAATATTCGTAAATTCTTCGCAACAGTTGAGCAAGGCAATTTACGCTATAAAGCTGATGCACAAGTTGGTGTTGAAGTTACTGTTCAAGGTTCAAGAGGCAACTTCAGCAAAAACTTCAACGCAACACGTGGTTATGAAGGAGCATTTGGTGCAAACAACGATGAAATCAAAAAAGTGCTAGACCAAGCCTATTCTGATGTTGTTAAAGCAATTTATAACGATAACGAAATCGCAGCAGCAATTCATCAATTCAAGTAATTGATATTGAATTCATCTTACAAGCGGTTAAATTTGCTCAGTTTTTTGCAAAAAATTGAAGAAATTTAACCGCTTGTTGTTTTCTATTTTGTGATGTTGATTGAAAATAACATAAATTCAATTTACTGTTGAACAATTTCCCCTTACCATAAGGCAGACATAAGTCTGCCTTTGATGTATTTTAAAT
Organism: Mannheimia sp.; assembly: GCF_056854775.1. Classification (NCBI taxonomy): domain Bacteria; kingdom Pseudomonadati; phylum Pseudomonadota; class Gammaproteobacteria; order Pasteurellales; family Pasteurellaceae; genus Mannheimia; species Mannheimia sp. The sequence continues at coordinate 12,944 of NZ_JBXGGI010000034.1, read as the reverse complement.
AGATATAAAATGAGAATCCCAAGAATTTACCACCCGGAACTATTAGCTAATCAGCAAAGTTGTATTTTAAGTGAAGATGCATTTAATCACGTTGGGCGTGTGCTACGAATGAAAGAAGGCGAGCAGATTATTTTGTTTGATGGCTCGAACCATATTTTTCACGCCACATTACAAGCGGTCGAAAAACGCCAAATTATTGCAAAAATTGATTCAAGTGAATTAGACGATAGAGAATCTAATTTGCCTATTCATTTAGGGCAAGTGATTTCCAGAGGCGATAGAATGGAATTTACCATTCAAAAATCAGTGGAATTGGGTGTAAAAATTATTACCCCTCTTTGGTCGGAGCGTTGCGGTGTAAAGCTCAATGATGAACGGCAAGATAAAAAACTACAACAATGGCAAAAAATTGCGATTGCTGCGTGCGAGCAATGCGGACGAAATGAAATTCCTGAAATTCGCCCGATTATGAAGCTCACCGATTGGTGCAAAGAGCAAGATGAAATGCTAAAACTTAACCTGCACCCAAGAGCCAAATATACCATTCGTGAACTGCCAAATGTACCAAGTGCAGGAGTACGCTTATTAATTGGCTCAGAAGGTGGCTTATCGGCAGAAGAAATTGCGATGACGAAAAGCGAAGGCTTTACCGAAGTATTGTTAGGCAAACGAGTATTACGCACAGAAACTGCCTCACTTGCCGCCATTACTGCCCTACAAGTGTGTTTTGGAGATATTTAATGCTAGAAAATTTACAAGGCAAATTTCTGATTGCCACCCCAGAAATGGACGATGATTATTTTGAACGTACCGTTATCTATATTTGTGAGCACAATCAGCAAGGGGCGATGGGGGTTGTAATTAACACGCCAACCGATCTTTCTGTACTTGAATTGCTTACCCGTATGAATTTCCAAATGGCAAAGCAGCGTGATTATAATAAAGATCAAATGGTGCTCAGCGGCGGACCGGTTAATCAAGACAGAGGCTTTATCATTCACACCAAAACAGAAAATGATTTTATTCACACTTATCCGATCACGGATAGAATCACACTCACAACTTCAGGCGATGTGTTAGACTCTTTCGGCACTCCCGAATCGCCGGAAAAATTTATTGTTTGCTTAGGCTGCTCAACGTGGCGAACCAACCAACTGGAGCAAGAAATTGCACAAAATTATTGGATTGTGTCTGAAGCAAATGAAAAAACATTATTTGAAACCGGCTATTTAGATCGCTGGGCAGAAGCCTATGAAATGATGGGGCTTTCAGGTATACCAGCTAGAGCAGGGAGAGCTTAATGTCCGAAACCGTTATTGCCTTCGATTTCGGCACAAATAGCATTGGTTGTGCTGTTGGTCAAAGTATTACCGGCACGGCTCAAGGTTTGAGTTCATTTAAAGCCCGAGACGGTATTCCAAAATGGGAAGAAATTGGTAAACTGTTGCAAGAATGGAAGCCCGATATTTTAGTTGTCGGCTTACCATTAAATATGGACGGAACAGAACAGCCTTTAACCCAAAGAGCCCGAAAATTCGCTAACCGCTTAAACGGACGTTTTAATTTGCCTGTTGAGTTACAAGATGAACGTTTAACCACCGTTGAAGCCAAAGCGGAAATTTTTTCTCGTGGTGGCTACAAAGCATTAAAAAAGGATAAAGTGGATTCCATTTCCGCTTGTTTAATTTTAGAAAGCTGGTTTGAAAATCGGTAATTTGCAAAAAATTAACGATTTTCGACCGCTTGTAAAAGGATATTTATGATACTTTCATCTAGCCGTAGTTTAGTTTCTATCGCTGCAATCATTATTATTTTAGCCGGTATTAAATTGTCTAGTGAGATTGTAGTGCCATTTCTACTCGCACTTTTCATTGCGATTATTTGCTCGCCAATGATTAATTTTATGACGAAGCGGAAAATTCCGCTATGGTTAGCAATTACACTCTTGCTGATAGTGATTCTGTTAGGTTTTACCTTTTTTGCAGGCATTATTAATAGCTCATTGCAAGAGTTTACCAGTTCAATACCGCAATATAAAACGCAGCTCTCAACCAGAGTTCGTGCCCTTTTGGAATTTGCAAAGCAGTGGAATTTACCAATTCATATTTCACAGGAAGAACTGATGAGCAAATTTGACCCAAGCTCCATTATGAATTTTGTCAGTTCGCTATTGGTGGGGCTTTCCGGTACATTATCAAATATTTTTGTGGTCTTTTTAATCGTCATTTTTATGCTAATGGAAATGCCTGTAGCGAAATATAAACTGGCTTTAGCGTTAAGTGAAGATGATGATTTACGCAATGAAAAAGAGTATATCAACCAAGTATTAGAAGGCGTAATCGGTTATTTAGGCGTAAAAACCTTTGTTAGTCTTCTTACCGGTATTTTTGTATGGATTTTATTAACATCGTTAGATGTCCAATACGCTATTTTATGGGCTATGTTTAGCTTCTTACTTAACTATGTTCCGAATATCGGTTCAATTTTGGCAGGCATTCCTATTGTTATTCAAGCCCTCATATTAAATGGCTTTTCAATCGGGCTAGGAACATTAATCGGTATGGTTGCCATTAATATGGTTATCGGTAATGCCTTAGAGCCTCGTTTAATGGGTAAAAAGCTAGGACTTTCAACTCTAGTGGTATTCCTTTCACTTCTGTTTTGGGGCTGGTTGCTCGGAGCGGTGGGAATGTTGCTTTCTGTTCCTTTAACAATGGCGTGTAAAGTAGCGTTAGAATCAAATAAAGACACAAGAAAATATGCCGTATTGTTCAGTGATTTAGAAGAAGTGCCAAGAGGCAAAAAATATCACTAAATAACTTGACGAGCGAAAAAGAGTTGCTAGAATTTGGCAACTCTTTTTTATTTCACAAACTGAAATAAATCAGATTGTTCGGATGAAGGTAGCTGGAGAGAAATGAATTAACATTTCACCGACGAGGTAAACTCTTTCAGGTGCAACTAAGTTGCGAGGACTGTTACTGGACGAACCCTTGGAGAGAGCTGATGAAAAATCAGCCGCCGAAGGCGAAAATGCAGCAATGTGTGAAACGCTCAGGCAAAAGGACAGGGGAGAAAAGTTATACAATACAAGCGGTTGTTTTTTGCTGATTTTTTGCAAAAAATTTCCGTTTTTTAACCGCTTGTTCTAGCATTCCTTTTCTTTCCTTGTAAGCTATTTTTACGAGGAACATTTAATGTCAATCGACACCATTCTTAATCAAATCAACAGTTTTATTTGGGGTCCGCCGCTTCTGATTTTAATTTCAGGCGTAGGGATTTATCTCACTCTTGCCTTAAAAGGCATTCAATTAAGCCAACTTGGGCGAGCGTTCGTTTATATGTTCAAACCTGAAAAAGGGAAAGGACAATCAGGAGACATCTCAGCTTTTGCCGCCCTTGCTACTGCCCTTGCAGCGACTATCGGTACAGGTAATATTGTTGGCGTTGCCACCGCAATTCATTCGGGCGGACCGGGAGCATTATTTTGGATGTGGCTCATCGCCCTATTCGGTATGGCAACTAAATATGCCGAAGGCTTGCTTGCAATTAAATATCGTACTAAAGATAAAGCAGGCTTTGTTGCCGGCGGACCAATGTACTATATCGAATTAGGTATGGGTAAAAAATGGCGTTGGCTCGCTAAAGCCTTTGCTTTTTTCGGGGTATTAGTGGCGTTACTCGGTATTGGCACTTTCCCACAAGTAAATGGCATTACGCACGCCTTAGAAAGTACCTTCGATGTGCCAATTCTCTTTAGTGCTATTATTTTAACGCTGATTGTAACTGCAATTATTCTTGGCGGTGTAAAACGTATTTCTAAAATTGCAACCATTGTTGTGCCGTTTATGGCTATCGCTTATGTTGTTGCCTCGCTGTGTGTGATTATTCTCAACGCCGAAAAAGTACCACAAGCTATCGTTACTATTGTTCACGCAGCCTTTAATCCGCAAGCTGCATTAGGTGGTGCATTTGGTTTTACTGTAATGCAAGCCATTCAGCTGGGTGTAGCACGCGGTATTTTCTCGAATGAATCAGGCTTAGGCTCAGCCCCGATTGCCGCCGCTGCTGCTCAAACCAAAGAACCGGTGAGACAGGGCTTAATTTCAATGACAGGCACATTTTTAGATACTATCATTGTTTGTACAATGACAGGCTTGGTTATTATTATTTCAGGTGCTTGGACAGGTGATATTAAAGGTGCAGCTCTCACGACAACAGCCTTTACTCAAGGCTTAGACAGCTCATTTGGTGCAATTATTGTAACAGTTGGCTTAGTTTTCTTCGCATTCACCACTATTTTAGGCTGGTGCTACTATGGAGAACGCTGTTTTGTCTATTTAACACGTGGACGAACCCAATATATCAAGCTCTATCGCATTTTATTTATTGCGTTAATTGCCGCTGCCCCATTTTTACAACTCGATACTATCTGGACAATTGCCGATATTGTAAACGGTTTAATGGCATTCCCAAATCTCATTGCAATTATTGCTTTACGCAAAGTAATTATTAGCGAAACCAAAGATTTCTTTTCTCGCCTTAAAAAAGGCGAAACAGAATAAAAACTGATAGAATATAGGGCAATTTAGCCCTATATTTTTATTTATGAAATTTTTATACACCTTTATTTTTTGCCTATTGCTTTCAATTAGTTATGCAAATGAGCGACAAATCAATTGCAAAGTGGTGGGAATTAGCGATGGCGACACCCTAAGTTGCTTAGTAAACAAAGCACCGCTCAAAGTGAGATTGATACATATTGATGCACCTGAACAATCTCAGCCTTATGGAAATAGAGCTAAACAAGCTCTGGCTCAGTTAGTGTTTAAACAAAACATTACTGCCGTGATTTCAGGATACGATCGCTATCAACGCTTACTTGCTACCCTCTATTTAAACGGTAAAAACATCAACTTAGCCTTAGTAGAAAACGGTATGGCGTGGGCTTATACCACAAAGCGAGAGTACATTGAGGCACAAAATCAAGCAAAACACGCCAAAATCGGCTTATGGCAGGACAAATTTCCCATCAATCCAAGCCAATGGCGAAAAGAGCATACATCAGCCTTACCACAAGCGGTCAAAAAACCGGGAAATATTGCAAATCCACCACAAGCAATTAACTGCAAAATTAAATTAAGCTGCAACCAAATCGGCAATTACGAACAAACAAAACACTACTTCCAACAATGCGATTGGAAAGCGTTAGATGGTAATAATGACGGCATTCCGTGTAATAAACTGTATCGGAAAGCTCAGCAAAATAGATATTAATTTAACATTCATTCAAAGAAATAATTCTATCTGCTGATTGAATTGTAGATTGTCTACGAGCAATAATAATCCTTGTTATATTCATTTGTGAAATCGCTTGATTAACAAACTTCTCATTTTCTTCATCTAAATGGCTGGTTGCCTCGTCCATCAAGAGAATTTTAGGCTTTTTATATAAAGCTCTAGCAATAAATAATCGTTGTCTTTGTCCGCCGGCTTTTCGAAATATTTACTTCATCGTCGCTGGAATACCCTACTTTTAATCATTTCTCATAATGCTTTACTAAATCAGCATAGTCATTCATCGTTTTTTCAATTTCAACTAAATAAGCCTGCTTATCTTGATAAATTTTTTGACTGATATGCAATAGCTTCTTGTCTAAACACATAACTAAGGCTTCCTATATAAATCCACATATAGATTCATATACAGCTTAATATTAATTAACATTTAATTATATAAAAATAACGAATATATCATTGCTATTCTTTTCTAAAAAAATACCAAATAAATAAAACACAAAAAAACATTACATCATAAACAATCTCACTAAAACCAAATGGTAGCAATGGATAAATAAAAATAGAAACCATAAAATAAATAAAACCAATAAAAACCACCATTAAAATACTCATAACAACACCTCACTATAAAAAACAATCATACTTCCTATACTAAATTCCATTTCAAACGAAAATAAAATAACAATATATCCTCTATATACTGACTTACTGATTTAAATCATATAGACCAAAATCCCCATTTTTATTAATGTTTTCATTCTATCCAGTGCATCTGGAATTTGCTTCTCTATACTTTTAATAAAGGTATCAAATACAGGATCAAAACCCAATTTACCTACTGCCAAACCAGCAAAAATTGGCATACCAAGAATTGGTATATTTGTTCTCTTTATGTGTAATGAGCTCCTGGCTAATACAAACTAAAAGTAATATAACTATGTCTACTAACAATATTCGTATTTACCACACTTTCATTTTTAATATTTTACGAACCACAAATACATAAATCATTGCAATGAGAAATACAATTACCATTCTTTTAATGTTCATTTCGCGTAGTCTCTCTATTTCTACTCTCTTTCTATGCTTCAGAAAAGAGCTAACAATAATAAATAAGTCAGCCAATACAAAAAGCTAAGGACGTCAGGAAGGTTAAATTGTGCTATGATATGTCCAATATTTGAGAGAGCAAATAAGCCAACAATATGATTTTTAATAATTGAGCAAGTTATTTTTTATCTACAATACCTCAACTCAGAAAAAACGCATCTACAAAATAACATTCATTCTCATTTAAGGCAAATTATATGCGTAACCAACAATTTCGTACCTATTTTCCCTTTTTCACCCAAGCTGACGGTTGGACTTATTTAGACTCCGCCGCTACAACGCTAAAACCTGATGTTTTGGTTCAAGCAACCAGCGAATTTTACGCCTCTGCCGGTTCGGTACATCGCAGTCAGTACGATTTGCCGCAAACTGAGCAATATGAATTAGCTCGTGATTTAGTTGCTAAACGCTTTAATGTGGAAGCCCGTGAAGCAGTGATTTGGACGAGCGGCACAACTCAAAGCATTAATACTGTGGCTTATGGCTTGGAGCATCAAATTGCGGAAGGTGATGAAATTGTGATTTCAGTGGCAGAACATCACGCTAATTTTATTCCTTGGCAACAACTTGCCGAACGCACAAGAGCAAAACTTATTGTGCTGCCACTTAATGAACAGTATCAAATTGAAGCTGAAACACTTAAAAATGCGTTGTCAGAAAAAACCAAAATCGTCGCTTTTAATTTAGTTTCCAATGTAACAGGGGTTCGCCAACCTGCGGAACATTTAATCCCAATTATTCGCCGGCACACTTCCGCTAAAATTGTGTTAGATATTGCTCAAGCTGTATGTTGTGAGCAAGTGGATGTGCAAAAACTTGATGCCGATTTCTACGCTTTTTCCGCCCATAAAATGTATGGTCCAAACGGTGTGGGTGTGCTGACCGGTAAATTGCAAAGTTTGGAGCAAATTCGACCGCTTGTATTCGGTGGCAAAATGCTGAAAAACGTTACTGAAAGTGAACTAACTGTAGCAGATTTGCCTTACCGGTTGGAAGCAGGCACGCCAAATATTGTAGGTATTATTGGTTTTGGACAAGTTTTGGCTTGGTTAGAGAAATGGAATTTTACAGAACTTAATCAACAACTTTATACGTTAGCAGAATACACCCGCAAGCGGTTAAATTCTTATCAACATTTGCAAATTATCGGACAACAAAATACACCGACTATTAGTTTTGTGGTTAAAGATCAACACCCTGCCGATATTGCCGCTTTTTTGACCCAGAGTAAAATCGCTATTCGGCACGGCGAACATTGTGCTAAGCCTTATTTGCGTTATTTGCAAGAAAGCGGCACACTTCGCCTTTCGCTGGCTCATTACAATACAAAAGAGGATATTGAGCATTTTTTCAACACCTTAAATTTTGCACTCAAAATTTTGCAAGAAAGCTAAGCTAAATCAAAAAATACATATTTTTTAGTAGAACGAAAAGGCTGAATATTGTAATCTTTACACTAGTTTCTATTTTAAATTTAATTTATCAAAAAGGTGTTTTTAGATGAGTAAAAAAATCAAGAAAATTGCGATTTTAACCAGCGGTGGCGATGCACCGGGTATGAATGCCGCTATTCGTGGTGTGGTGCGTGCAGCATTAAATGAAGGATTAGCAGTTTGTGGCGTTCAAGATGGTTATTCAGGGCTTTATCACGATAAAGTGATTCCACTAGACAGACGCTCTGTATCAGAAACTATCAATCGTGGCGGTACATTCTTAGGTTCAGCACGCTTTCCTGAATTCAAACGCCCTGAAGTACGTAAAAAATGCGTAGAAACATTAAAAAAATATGATATTGATGCGTTAGTTGTTATTGGTGGCGATGGCTCTTATATGGGAGCGAAGTTATTAACTGAGGAATTTGGTTATCCGTGTATCGGTATTCCGGGCACGATTGATAATGATATCGTAGGTACTGATTATACTATCGGCTATCAAACTGCGTTAGAAACCGCTTTAGAAGCAATTGACCGTTTACGTGATACATCAAGTTCTCACCAACGTATTTCTATTGTTGAAATAATGGGTCGCCATTGTGGTGATTTAACCATTAGTGCAGCCTTAGCCGGCGGTTGTGAATATATTATCGTTCCGGAAAAAGGATTGAATAAAGAAGCATTAATGGATAGTATTTCTGATGGTTTCCAAAAAGGTAAACGCCACTCTATCATTGCAATTACTGAGTTAATGACTGATGTTCACGAATTAGCAAAAGAGATTGAAGAGCGTTTCGGACACGAAACTCGTGCAACTGTGTTAGGTCATACCCAACGTGGTGGTGCACCTTGTGCCTTTGACCGAATTTTAGCCTCTCGTATGGGCGTTTATGCGGTGGAATTATTATTACAAGGTTTTGGCGGACACTGTGTCGGTATTCAAAACGAGCAGTTAGTTCATCACGATATTATTGATGCAATTAATAATATGCGTCGTCCGTTTAAAGAAGAATTATACGAGACCTCTAGAAAATTATTCTAGGATTTCTTAAAATTTAAAGGCGACTAAAATAGTCGCCTTTTTATTTTCACCTAATAAGGAAATCTAATGTTCAAAGAAAAACCCGTTATTTCCAACCAACACGGTGCATTAGCAATGGCAATGCTGCCTTTTCTTTATGCGGTCATCACAAGTGGATTTACACCTTTGCATATTTTCTTTGGGCTTTCTTGGCTATTCCTCTATCTTTTCTCTTACCCTTTTCTCTCTTTATTTAGCAAAAAACCAACCGAACGTAATAAAAAATGGGCAAAAATTTACTTCGCTTTAAGTTTACTCTTTGCTTTGCCTGTTATTTATAATGTGCCTGCTATTTTGCAATTTTTAGTGATAATTCTACCGCTTGGATTAATTCAAATTTACTTTGCCAAACAAAAAGATGAACGGAATTTGTGGAATGATATTGCAGGCATTTTAACTTTCGGGGTAATGGGAATGGCAACTTATTATGTTGTTACAAAACAATATAATATTGAGATACTCCTCCACCCTACGCTGTTTTTTATTGCCACAACGTTCTATGTAAAAAGTATGGTGAGAGAACGTAAAAACCCTGTATATATGGAACTCAGCATTTCAACACATCTACTATTAGCCATTATTTATTGTTTGTGTTCAATGCAAGCGGTCTTTTTTGCTTATTTAATTGCAACTGCTCGTGCGATTATTGTGCCGAGTTTAGGCTTGAATGTAAAACAGATCGGAATGTTGGAATTTCCTGTTATCCTACTTTTTTTGATTGCGTTAGTTTTATGATTTTTCTATAACAAAAAACCTCTGAGCTTATCAGAGGTTTTTTAATTATTCTTATTGTGCTGCTTTCTGGATTTGTTCACCAGCTTTCTCAACATCCTTGCCTACGCCATCAACAGTGTTACACGCTGTTAAGAAAGTTGCACTTGCTAAAATTGCTAATACTAATTTTTTCATAAAATACTCCTTATTTTTTGTTTGTTATGAAAACGACTTCAATATAACAAGTCTAAATTATAAACGCAATACGTTAAATTAATAATCTAGTTCATCTTTATAAAGCTCGTAATCCGCTTTTAATGCTTGAATGAGTTCCACAAAATCTTCTGGTAATGGAGCGTGCCATTCCATCAATTCGCCTGTAATTGGGTGTTCTAAGCGTAGCATAATAGCGTGCAATGCTTGGCGTTGAAAACTGCGTAAAACAGATAAAAATTCCTCACTTGCTCCTTTTGGTGGGCGAGGTCTGCCACCATAAAGTTGATCGCCCAATAACGGGTGTGCAATATGTGCCATATGCACACGAATTTGGTGAGTACGCCCGGTCTCCAAACGTAAACGTAAGCGAGTGTAGTTACGGAAACGCTCCATAATACGATAATGGGTTACAGCCGGTTTTCCCATTGGGTGAACTGCCATTGCAGTACGCTTAGTCGGGTGGCGAGCCATTGGTTCATCAACTTTACCGCCTTGAGTCATAATGCCGCTTGCGACTGCTTCATACTCACGTGTAATACGGCGTTTTTGTAATGCTGTTACTAGGTGAGTTTGGGCTGGAATATTTTTCGCCACCACCATTAAGCCTGTAGTATCTTTATCTAAACGATGCACAATGCCGGCTCGTGGGACTTCTGCAATCGGCGGATAATAATGCAACAACGCATTTAATACCGTACCATCAGGATTGCCCGCTCCGGGGTGAACCACTAAATCTTTTGGTTTATTGATAACAATAATATCGTCATCTTCATACACAATATTGAGCGGAATATCTTGTGGTTCAAAACGAATTTCTTCTTCGATTTCAGCGGTAATTTCCACCATTTCGCCACCAAATACTTTTTCTCGCGCTTTATTGATGATATTGCCGTTCACTTTTACTAAATCGCTTTCAATCCACACTTTAATGCGTGAACGTGAATAATCCGGAAAAAGTTGTGCCAGTGCTTGATCTAAACGAGCACCTAATAGGTCAGCAGTAATTTCTGCGGTTAAAATCTTTTTTTGAGTAGTCATTAAAATATAAATCCTAATTAGTCATTTGCTTACTTGCGTGATGTTATATAAAATAGTGAGATGAACTTCATAAGTTATTCTTAGTCTGAGGGTATTGTACATTAACTTTTGGTCTCAGACACTTTTTATAGGTAAAACATATGCGTAAATTTAAAACTCTTGCCACATTAGCATTAGCAGGGCTTGTTGTAGGTTGTTCAAGTTCTAATAAAGACATCGAAGAATCAAACGTTCAAGATCTTTATAGCAAAGGGCAAACCTATTTACAAGACGGCGATTATAACTCTGCCATTCGTTATTTAGAGGGAGTGAGTGCTAAAGGTGGTCAATATTCAGGTCTTGGTGAACAAACCCAATTAAGTTTAATTTATGCACAATATAAAGTAGGCGAATATTATAAAGCATTAGATGCTGCAGAACGTTTCGCCCGTTCTTATCCAAATGCAGCCAATATGGATTATGTATTCTACCTAGCCGGTCTTTCAAATGCACGCTTAGGTGATAATTTTATCCAAGATTTCTTTAAAGTAAATCGTGCTTCTCGTGCAGTGGATAATGTGCGTAACGCTTACGGTAACTTCCAAACTATCGTTCAGCACTATCCACAAAGCCAATATGCTCAAGATGCTCAAAATTGGATGAACTATTTATTCAACCGTTTAGCCGAACACGAATTATCGATCGTAAAATTCTATGATAAACGTAATGCGTACGTTGCGGTAGTAAATCGCGTAGAAGAAATGTTGCGTTTCTATCCAAATACCGAAGCAACTAAAAATGCCCTTCCTTATCTGAAAGAAGCATTTAAACAAATGGGTATTCAAGATTCAGAGCAAAAAACCGAACTATTAATTAAAGAATACGAAAATAAAACCTTACCAAACCCGGCAAAACCGGAATATGGTGAACAATTCTAATTAAACATACCAGAATATTAGGGGCGGTTTCGCCCCTTTTGGCTTTATAACTTATTAGCTCATTAGGAAATTATGCGAATTTTAGGTATTGAAACCTCTTGCGATGAAACCGGCGTTGCCATTTATGATGAAGAAAAAGGCTTAGTAGCAAACCAGCTCTACAGCCAAATTGATATGCACGCTGATTATGGTGGTGTTGTGCCGGAGCTTGCTTCGCGAGATCATATCCGCAAAACGCTCCCACTCATCCAAGAAGCCCTAAAAGAAGCTAACCTTCAGCCTTCCGATATTGATGGTATTGCTTATACCGCCGGTCCGGGCTTGGTTGGAGCATTATTAGTAGGCTCAACCATTGCTCGCTCTTTAGCTTATGCGTGGAATGTGCCGGCTCTTGGCGTTCATCATATGGAAGGGCATCTGCTTGCTCCTATGTTGGAAGAAAACGCTCCCGAATTTCCGTTTGTGGCGTTATTAATTTCAGGCGGACACACACAATTAGTGAAAGTCGATGGTATCGGCACATACGAATTAATGGGCGAATCTATTGACGATGCCGCAGGTGAAGCATTTGACAAAACCGGGAAATTATTAGGTTTGGATTACCCAGCAGGGGTTGCGATGTCAAAACTTGCCGAATCTGGCACACCAAATCGTTTTAAATTCCCACGCCCGATGACCGACCGACCGGGCTTAGATTTCAGCTTTTCCGGCTTAAAAACTTTTGCTGCAAATACTATTAAAGCCAACGCAAACGAAAATGGCGAAATTAACGAGCAAACTCGTTGCGATATTGCTCACGCGTTCCAACAAGCGGTAGTGGATACTATTTTAATTAAGTGCAAACGGGCATTAGAACAAACAGGCTATAAACGGCTAGTGATGGCAGGCGGTGTAAGTGCCAACAAGCAATTACGTGCCGACGTTGCCGAAATGATGCAAAAACTCAAAGGCGAAGTATTTTACCCTCGCCCGCAATTTTGTACCGACAACGGTGCGATGATTGCCTACACAGGTTTTTTACGTTTAAAAAACGGCGAATACAGCGATTTAAGTATTAGTGTAAAACCTCGCTGGGCGATGACCGAACTACCGCCAATTAAATAGCATTGCAAGCGGTCAAATTTCTTGGTAATT
>NZ_JBXGGI010000033.1:0-10182 GCF_056854775.1 Mannheimia sp. | reverse complement strand
AGTGCTTATTTTAATGAAGTGAAATATTTACAATGGAAAGTTACCATCGTTTATTCGCTTTTTGCTCTGGTGCTATTAGTAAGCCAATTTGTGTTTAAAGCACCGTTAATTAAAAAATTACTCGGTAAGGAAATTAATTTGCCGGAGCAAGTGTGGAATAAAATCAACTTCGGTTGGGCTATTTTCTTTATTATTTGTATGTTGCTTAATATTTATATTAGCCAATATTTATCCGAAGATGTTTGGGTTGATTTTAAATCCTTTGGCATTATCGGATTAACATTGGTTGCAACAGTTATAACGGGTTTTGTACTTTACCCTTACCTAAAAGAGGCTGAAAAACAGGAAAAACAAGATGAAAAATAAACCTTATGAAAAAGATCCTGAAGGGAAACTGATTTTAAGAACGCTTGCAATGCCATCAGACACCAATGCTAATGGTGATATTTTTGGTGGTTGGATTATGTCGCAGATGGACTTAGGTGGTGCAATTTTAGCGAAAGAACTTGCGAAAGGCAGAGTTGTTACGGTAACAGTAGATAAAATGATTTTCCACAGACCAATCTCTGTCGGCGATGTGGTGTGTTGCTACGGCAAATTGATGCACGTTGGTCGTTCTTCAATGCAAGTAAAAGTTGAAGTGTTTATCAAGCAGGTTTATGAAGGCACGCGTGAACGTTTTCTGGTAACAGAAGCGTTATTTACTTATGTTGCTACTGATAAAGAAGGCAAACCTCGAGCTGTGCCAAGAGAGAATAATCCGGAATTAGATGAAGCTTTATCATTAATTACCCCAACTACTACTGATGAACAAGGAGAATAGTATGTATTACGTTATTTTTGCACAAGATAATCCGAACACGTTGGAAAAACGTTTAGAAGTACGTCCTGCACATTTAGCTCGTTTAGAGAAATTGCAGGCTGAAAATCGTTTATTAATTGCCGGTCCTAACCCAACGGAAGATGGTACAGGCGTAACAGGTTCGACGGTTATTGCTGAATTTAACTCTCTTGAAGAGGCTCAACAATGGGCAAGCCAAGACCCTTATGTTGATGCAGGTGTATATGGCGATGTGATTGTTAAGCCGTTTAAGAAAGTGTTTTAATTTTTTCTCCCCTCTTTAGCAAAGAGGGGAATGGATAAAACGTGCAATACCAATCCATTCCCAATTTTGAGCCTAAATTTATGCTTACCACTCTAATTTCCCAATCCCAACTTAATTTACCAGCCGATTTGCAAAATTCTGAGCAAATTCAACCGCTTGTTGTGGCGATGGCAATGTCTAATTTAGTCAAACAAACCTTGCAGAAACATCCTGATTTACTGGAGCAATGGGTTCATTTTACTCCAACAGTAGAGGAGTGTGGTAATTATGCCACTCGTTTAAATGGGATTTTAGCAACGATTGAAAATGAGGAACAACTTAGCAGAGCATTGCGACAATTTCGCCATCGTGAATTAGCTCGATTGAGCTTTTTGCAATCAAACAAACTTGCTACAGTTGAATTTGTATTTCAACGCTTATCAGACTTAGCTGAAAGTCTGATTTTAACCGCAAGAGATTGGCTATTTAAAAAGTGTTGTGAAGAATATGGTACGCCAATGAATAGCTTGGGGGAAAAGCAAGAAATGCTGATTTTAGGAATGGGGAAACTTGGTGGAGGAGAGCTAAATTTTTCATCTGATATTGATCTCATCTTTACTTACCCTGATGCCGGCGAAACAGTGGGTGGACGTAAGCCGATTGAAAACAGCAAATTTTTTACCCGACTCGGTCAGCGTTTAATTAAAGCTCTTGATGATATTACCGCTGATGGCTTTGTATACCGTACTGATATGCGGCTTCGTCCTTTTGGCGACAGCGGAGCGTTAGTATTCAGTTTTGCCGCAATGGAGGATTACTACCAAGAGCAAGGGCGTGATTGGGAACGTTATGCGATGATTAAAGCCAAAATTTTGGGCGAAGAGAGTCAAAACATCAATCATCGCTACTTAAAACAGATGCTACGACCTTTTGTTTATCGTCGTTATTTGGATTTTTCTGCAATCCAATCTCTACGTGAAATGAAGCAAAAAATCAGCCGTGAGGTGGTTCGTCGTAGTTTAACGGATAACATCAAACTTGGTGCCGGTGGTATTCGGGAAGTAGAATTTATTGTACAAACCTTCCAAATGATTCGTGGCGGGCGAGATAAAATTTTACAGGAACGTAGCCTGTTAAAAGTACTCCCTCGCTTGAGTGAGCTGAATTTATTAACGCAATCACAGGTAGAAAAACTGCATAACGCTTATATTTTTTATCGTCAAGTGGAAAATGTACTACAAGCGATTGATGATAAACAAACGCAAACTTTACCGACAGATCTTGATGATCAAGCTCGTCTTATTTTTGCTTGTCGGAGCTATTGGCAGCAAGCCTTAAATAGCGAAGATAGCATTTTTATAGAACACTCATTTAGCGATTGGGCAGGATTTTTAGCGGTGTTAAGTTGCCACCAAAATGAGGTTCGCCACATTTTTAATGAATTGATTGGTGAGGAAGAAAATGAAGATGAAGCCTCTCCATTAAATGAAAAATTAGCTGAATGGAAAGATATTCTGAATTACAACATCTCATTAGAAGATTTGTCTGCCATATTAAAAAATTATCCCCGAGTCGCAGAAAGCGATTATGAGGCGATTTTCCACCATTTTTCCACTACTTTCCAAGATTGGGTAAAACGCCCGATTGGGGTAAGAGGGCGAGAAGTGCTTCGCAATTTAATGCCGAAAATCGCAGACAGCATTTTTGAGCGTGAGGATTATTTATTACTTTTACCTCGTTTGCTCAACATCGTAGATAAAATCACAACCCGTACAACCTATCTGGAATTGATGGTGGAGCGGGAACAGATCTTGCCACAGCTATTAACACTCTGTAGCAAATCGGTAATGATTGCCGAGCAAATTGCTCGCTACCCAATGTTACTTGATGAACTGATAAGATACAACGGCTTAACCGAAGTGTTAGAGCTTGATCAGTATCAATCTGCCTTGCAAGATTATTTAATCCGCATTCCAGAAGAAGATGAAGAAGCTTTGATTGATGGCTTACGTCAGTTTAAACAAACCCAAATTTTACGTATATCGGCTGCTGATATTTTGGGGGGGCTGCCCGTTATGAAGATCAGCGATCACCTTACTTACTTAGCACAAGCCATTATCAATGCGGTAGTGAATATGGCGTGGAAGCAGGTTAGCCGGCGTTTCGGTACACCTGAACATTTAGAGTCTGATGAAAAAGGCTTTGCGGTTATTGGCTATGGAAAATTAGGTGGGATTGAACTAGGCTATAATTCAGACCTTGATCTGGTTTTTTTGCATAATGCTCCAGAAGATAGCCAAACGATTGGCGGTAAAAAGGAAATTTCAAGCCATCAGTTTTACTTAAAACTTGCTCAAAAAATTAACTCGATTTTTAACCTTAACACCAGTGCCGGCGTGTTATATGAAGTGGATATGCGACTTCGCCCATCCGGTGAAGCGGGGCTTTTAGTCAGCACCTTTAATGCCTATGAACACTACCAACAAAATGAAGCTTGGACGTGGGAAAGTCAAGCCCTTGTGCGGGCAAGATGTGTGTTTGGGGCAGAGTATTTAAAGCAAGAGTTTGAACGCATCCGTCAATCTACCTTGGCATTACCTCGCACAAGCGGTCAATTACGCCAAGAAATTTGCGAAATGCGGGAGAAAATGTATCAGCACCTGAGTTCCCATTCGCAAGACAAATTCCATATCAAAACCGATCAGGGCGGCATTACTGATATTGAATTTATTGCTCAATATTTGGTGCTGGCTCACAGTAATGAAAATCCACAAATGGCGGTATGGTCTGATAACGTACGGATTTTCGACAGTGCGGTGGAATGCGGCATTTTAAGTCTACAAGAGAGCGAGCAGCTCAAACATTGCTACACATCACTTCGCAACAAAATTCACCATTTAAACTTACTCCGCAAAGAAAATGTGGTTGAGGCAGCAGAATTTGTGGAAGAGAGGGAGTTTGTGAGAAAAATGTGGCAATCATTATTGAACTAAATGGTAAAATTTTTCCAAAAAACAACCGCTTGTTAGGCTATAATAGCTATTAAAGAGGAGAATATGTATGGAATATCAATTTACGCATAGTATTCACGGTATTGTGGCAAAATGTTCAATGGATCACGAGGCATTTGCCCGTTGGTTGAATACGGAGATTACAGGCAATCCGAAAGAGCTGGAAACCATTTTTGCTGAAATTGAAAAATGCAGAGCAGCTTTCCCAAATCATTATGAATGCGTATTTGAAGGACGTGAATACAGTATTTATTTTGATTATGATGAAGTGATGGCAAAAGCGAATAACTTAGATGCGGCTTTTGACGAAGAAGAAATGGAAGAAGGTTTTCAATTTTACAATGAAGAGAGTATTGCGTTTTGTGGCTTAGATGATTTTGAAAAATTTCTTAAAGCCTATCGGCACTTTATGCAAACTTACCATTAATTGAAATCAACGCTATTAAGGCAAGGTAATTCCTTGTAGAATAGCGTTTTATTAAAACTAGATGATGAAACAATTATGAGTCGTACGAAAAAAACACGCCGCATTACTGATATTATGCCGGCAAGAAAAACAGATAAACCAAAGCAACCAACCCCTAAATTAGGTGGCGGTAAAAATCGTAAATTAACCCGTTATGAGTTAGATGCTCAAGCTCGTGAGGAAAAGCGTAAACGCAAACATAAAGGTTTACCGACCGGTTCTCGTAATGCTGATCCGGCAGAGCAGAAAAAAGCGGTTGAGAAAGAAGTAAAAGATCCACGTATCGGCAGCCGTAAAAAAGTGCCGTTAATGGTGGAATTTGTTAATCAACCGGAAAAAGGGCGTACGATTAAGCCTGTTCCGGTTGAACCTGTAAAACCAACGCTTTCACCTGAGCAAGAGTTAGAGCAATTAGAAAATAATGAATGCTTAAATCAGCTATTAGATGATTTAGAAGCAGGCAAAACGTTATCGCTTGAAGATCAGAAATTTATGAATGAATGTTTAGACCGCATTGATGAATTAATGACGGAACTTGGCATTGAATTTGAAGATGAAGACGGTGATAACGGTGATGCGTTATTACGCCAATTTGAAACAATGGATATTAATAAATTCCGCTAACGGATAGCAAATTATGATGCTAAAAATATTCCTGATTGTACTAGCTATACTTATTCTGATTTCAATGGCTGGTTATGCAATCCATTTAATGCTTAAAGTCCGTTTACAAAAAAGACGTGAGCAAGAGTTGATTGAAGAAGCTAAACAATCACAAAAAGCCCGCTATCTACGTATTTTAGAAAGCATTGATGTGATTACCAGAGCAATGATTTCTGAACAATGCGATCTTTCCGAAGGCGTTTTACGTTTAAAGCCTCTGTTAGATGTATTGGGTAAAAAATTAATCCACTATAATGCGATGTGGGCGTTATATGAAGTGGTGGAAAATATGCCGATTTTAGATGAACGTAAAAATTTAAAACGCAATGAACGAATGAAACTTGATTTAGAGCGTGAGGCAAAAGAAGCTGAGCTTGAAGCCGAGATTAAAATCGAGTGCGAGCAATTATTAAAAGATATTGAAGAAATGAGAAAGGCAGTCTAATGTCGGAAATTATTTGGGATTTAGCCCTTATTCAAAAATATAACCATTCAGGTCCTCGTTACACCTCTTACCCAACGGCATTAGAGTTTAACGAAAATTATACTAATGATGATTTTATTGCAGCGGCTGCTCGTTATCCTGAGCGTCCGCTTTCGCTTTATGTACATATTCCGTTTTGTCATAAACTGTGCTATTTCTGTGGCTGTAATAAAGTGATTACTCGCCATCGCCATAAAGTTGAAATATATTTAGATTATTTAGAGCGTGAAATTAAAACCCGAGCACCGCTATTTACAAATCGCTTGGTTACGCAAATTCACTGGGGCGGTGGTACTCCAACTTATTTAGATGAAGATCAATCTGCACGTTTGATGCAAATGCTACGTACTCATTTTGAAATTAGCGAAGATGCTGAAATCAGTATCGAGATGGATCCGCGTGAAATTGAACTAGATATGTTAGATCACCTAAAAGCTATCGGCTTTAACCGAATTAGTATGGGGATTCAAGATTTCGACAAAGAAGTGCAACGTTTAGTAAACCGTGAGCAAGATGAAGAGTTTATTTTTGCATTAATGAAGCGTGCAAAAGAACTTGGTTTTGTTTCAACCAATGTAGACTTAATTTACGGCTTACCGAAACAAAATGTTGAGAGCTTTATGTACACGTTACAACGTGTGGTAGAATTAAATCCGGATCGTATGAGTGTGTTTAACTACGCACACTTGCCAAGTCGTTTTGCAGCACAGGTTAAAATCAAAGAAGAGCTACTGCCGGCACCGGAAACAAAGCTTACGATCTTACAAAAATCGATCGAATTCTTAGGCGAAAACGGTTATAAATTTATCGGTATGGATCACTTTGCCAAACCTGATGATGAACTTGCGGTTGCCCAAGAAAAAGGGATTTTACACCGTAACTTTCAAGGCTATACAACACAAGAAGAGTGCGATTTGTTAGGTATGGGCGTTTCAGCAATCAGCTTACTGGGCGATACTTACGCTCAAAATCGCAAAGAGTTACAGCAATATTATGCTGATGTGGAAGAAAGTGGCATTGCTTTACATAAAGGTATTGCACTTACCCAAGATGACTGTATTCGCCGTGATGTGATTAAAGCCCTGATTTGCAACTTCAAGCTCGATTTTGCAACTATTGAAAAGCAATACGGTATTGATTTTAAAGCCTATTTTGCTGAAGATCTGACTTTATTAGAGCCGTTAGCGGAAGATGAATTATTAACGATTAACGATGATGGCATTGTGGTGTTACCGCGTGGACGTTTGTTAATCCGTAATATTTGCTTATGTTTTGATGTATATTCAAGACAATTAGCGAGAAGACAGCAGTTTTCCCGTATTATCTAGTAGAACAAGCGGTTATTTTTTTAAGATTTTTTGCAAAATATAAAATAATCGGATTTGCAAAAAAACGTTCAAATTCAACCGCTTGTTCCCAATTCAGAAAGGAAAAATAATGAAACAGCGTTATAGCTTACTTTCTCTTGCTGTGATGGCAGCTTGTTATAGTAATTATGCAGTAGCTGATCTAAAGCAACAATGCTTGCTTGGTGTACCTCAATTTCAAGGTGAGGTAGTAGAAGGCGATCAGCTCAGAATGCCTGTTACCATTGAGTCTGACAGTGCGGTGATTAATCAGCCTCGTGATGCAACTTACACGGGTGATGTGAGTATTAAACAAGGCAATCGTTCAATTGTGGCTGATCAGGTTCGAGTGGAACAAGACGGCGAAAATGCCCGAATGGCATATTTGCAAGGTAACTTTAACTATCAAGACAATTTGATTCAAGCCACTGGAGCTGATGCTACTATTAATCTGCTTTCCAAAGATGCCAACTTAAGTAATGCTAACTATCAATTAGTCGGCAGACAAGGGCGAGGTACAGCAGAGTATGGTGAATTTGGAGATAGCAAACGTACGCTTAAAAATGCCAGTTTCACTTCTTGTTTACCCGATGATAATTCTTGGCAAATTGACGCGAATGAGATGATCCAACACGTTGATGAAGAGTATGCTGAAATGTGGCACGCTCGTTTCAAAGTCTTAGGTGTACCTGTTTTCTACTCACCTTATTTACAATTTCCGATTGGTGATCGTCGTCGCACTGGGTTACTTATTCCAAGTTTTGAGCGTTCAAGCAAAAATGGTTGGACCTACTCTCAACCATTTTACTGGAATATTGCACCGAATATGGATGCGACAATCACACCAACTTACTATTCCCGTCGTGGCTGGCAAGTTAGTCCGGAGTTTCGTTATCTAACTAAAATCGGTCAAGGCTTGGTGGCAACAGAGTATATGGCGAAAGATCGTCTCAGTGAATATCAACCGGAAAATGATGATCGTAAACGTTATTTGCTCCACTGGCGACACGCAATGAGTTTCTTAACTGATTGGCGTTTCTCGGTAGATTATACCAAAGTTAGCGATAGACGCTATTTCTCTGATTTTGATTCAGACTATGGTAACAGTACAGACGGCTACGCAACACAAAATTTTAGATTAGGTTATTACCAACCAAATTATAATTTATCGATTTCAGGTAAAAAATTCCAAACCTTCGATGAATTGGATATCGGACCTTACCGTGTACTCCCACAAATTGACTTTAATTACTACAAAAACGATTTAATTAAAGGTGGCGATTTCAAATTCTTCGCTCAAGCCGCTCGTTTTGAAAATGATAGTAAACTAATGCCAAAAGCGTGGCGTTTCCACGCTGAGCCAACGTTGAACTTCCCATTTGCAAATCGCTACGGTAGTTTGAATTTAGAAACTAAGTTATATGCAACTCATTATTTGCAAAGTAAAGGAAGTGAAAGTACAGAAGAGATCAAGAAAAGCGTAAGCCGAGTATTGCCTCAAATTAAGTTAGATTTCAAAACGGTTTTAGCATCAGATAAACAACTATTCTCCGGTTTTAATCAAACGATTGAGCCGAGATTGCAATATATTTATCGTCCATACAAAAATCAAAGCGATATTGGTTCTAAACGCCAGAAAAGTGTGAGTTTAGGTTATGATTCGGCACTATTGCAAAATGATTACTTCTCACTATTTAACGACCGCCGTTATAGTGGTTTAGATAGAATTGCTTCAGCAAATTTAATTACAGCCGGTGGAACAACTCGCTTCTTTAACAATGAAACGGGCGAAGAGGTATTCAACTTTAGTTTAGGTCAAACCTATTATTTAAGCCCATCAAAAATTGATGATACATCGGATAATAGCACTGCTAAACGTTCTTCTTCGTGGGCGGCAGAATCTAACTGGAAATTCCATAAAAAGTGGAACTGGCACGGTAGTTATCAATATGACACTCGCTTAAATCAAACTTCTTTAGCGAATATGTCATTGCAATATAAACCGCAATCAGACAAATTGATTCAGCTTAACTATCGTTATGCAAGTAAAGATTATATCAATCAAAACTTAAATACGAATAGATATGGTCAATCTATCAAGCAAATTGGTGGAGTATTAGGTTGGGAATTGACGGATAAAGTATCGATAATGACGAGTTATTATCATGATATTGCTTTGAAGAAACCGGTTGAAGGGCAGCTTTCTCTGAACTACAACACTTGTTGTTGGGCAGCGAATGTCTATGTGGCTCGCCGCTTAGTTTCAACGCCTGTCGGTTCGCCTGATACGATTAACGATTTTTACTACGATAATAAATTCGGGATTAACTTTGAGTTACGTTTTGGCACAAGTTATAGCAATGGCGTATCGAGAATGTTAAAACGAGGCATTATTCCTTATACTGAACCTTACGGTATCAATTAAAAAAAAGCGAGAACATTGTTCTCGCTTTTTTATGCCAATATAAATCTCAGGGCACGAGATTGATGTGCTGTAGATTAACTTATCCTGAGTTTCATTCGAAAATCTGAACTATGCCTATTTTTACGCTTTCTTTTTCTTTAATTTGTCCCACATTTTATCTTCTTGTCCTCGCCATAAACGTTGAATATTGTCGTGGTGGCGGTAGACCAACAAACAACATACTAAGGCAACAGGGAAAGTAAATTGTGGCTCAAACCACCAAATATAAAACGGTACAAGTAGGGCAGTTAGCACTGCACTTAAAGATGAGTAGCCGGAAATCAAAAACACCAAAAGCCAAGTACAAATTGCTCCACCTGCAACAATAAAACTCAACGCAGAAATTGCCCCAAATGCAGTGGCAACGCCTTTTCCGCCTTTAAATTGAAAGAAAACCGGGAAAATATGCCCCAGACAAACCGCTAATGCAATAAAACCAAGTTGTGAAGGAGATAAGCCAAAATAAATTCCCATTGCCACAGGTAATGTGCCTTTTAAAATATCGAATAAAAGCACGCCCAACGCCGCACTTTTACCCCCGATTCTAAGCACATTGGTTGCTCCGGCATTATGCGAGCCGGTTTCTCTTGGGTCGGGCAAGCCTGCAAGTTTGCAGAAAATGATCGCACTTGAAATTGAGCCTAGCAAATAGGCAATCAAGAT
>NZ_JBXGGI010000032.1:0-10836 GCF_056854775.1 Mannheimia sp. | reverse complement strand
TTCAAAAGTTAAATCCTGATTGGTTATTTGTGCTGGATCGTATTGCGGCTATCGGTCAAGAAGGACAATCTGCTCAACAAGTATTAGATAATGAATTAATCCGCCAAACTAAAGCTTGGAAAAACGGTAATGTCGTTTATTTAAGCGGTGCATCATATTTAGCACCGGGTGGCTATGAGCAAATGAAAACCGACTTACAGACCATTAAATCAGCGTTTGAGAAAAAATAATTAACCTTACAAGCGGTCGTTTTTTATAAAAATTTTGCATCTTTGTATTGCAAAAAATCAATAAAAAATGACCGCTTGCATTTATATCTTATGTTCTCTTTTTTTAGATTAAATCTTCTTATTTTATTGTTACTCATTCCAATCAGCACCAGTGTGGGTGTTGCTGATTTTAACTGGAGTGAGATATTCAGCTCAGCCGAGCAAAGTAAGCTCTTTTTTGTCAGCCGTTTACCAAGAACTCTTGCGGTATTGTTAGTAGGAGCAACGCTCGCCGTTGCGGGAATGGTATTGCAGATCGTCTTAAAAAACCGCTTTATTGAGCCAAGTATGATTGGAGCAAGCCAAAGTGCAGCTATTGGTATTCTTATTGCGAGCTTAATGTTTCCAGCCTCTACATTGATGCTGAAAATGTCTATTGCTACAGTCAGCACATTAATCGGAATCAGTATTTTTATACTACTTATTCGTAACTTACCACCTTACCAACAATTAATGTTACCATTAATCGGTATTGTATTTGGCAATGTGATTGAAGCAATTTCCACTTATATTGCTTACGAAAACGATAGCCTACAAGTTTTATCCGTTTGGTTCTCAGGCGACTTCTCGGGCATTTTAGCTGGTCGCTATGAATTACTCTGGCTTACTGCAATTTTAGCAGTGGTTGTATATGTGATGGCAGATAAATTAACGATTGCCGGGCTAGGCGAGAATATTAGTACAAATTTAGGCATAAATTATAAACAAATGACGTGGTTGGCGTTGATCGTTGTTGCGATGATTACCTCTATCGTCGTGGTAACCGTTGGGCAAATCCCTTTTATTGGTTTGGTTGTACCTAATATTGTTTCTCGTATTGCCGGTGATAGATTACGCCAAAATCTGCCTACTGTGGTGGTATTGGGTGCAAACTTGGTGCTCTTTTGTGATATTTTAGGGCGTTCAGTTAATGCCCCTTATGAAGTGCCGATATCCACTATTTTTGGTATTGTTGGAACTGTTATTTTCCTCTATTTATTAATAAGAGAAAAACGTATTGAAGGAAAATATCGTGGTTAAATCTCGTTTTATTATTTTAGTCTTGAGTTTAATGTTATCCATACTCTTTTACCTTACTTATAATGCTAAAGGGAATTGGGATTTCATTTTAACTTTTCGAGGTAAAAAATTAATTTTACTCTGCACTATTGCCTATACGATTGGAGCTTCAACCTTATTATTCCAAACGCTTACACATAACCCTATTTTAACTCCCAGTATTTTAGGTTTTGATGCTCTCTATCTGCTATTGCAAACATCATTAGTCTTCTTTTTTGGTGGAATAGGCTTTACTCAACTTGATCCTAGTCATAAATTTTTCTTTGAAACATTGCTAATGTTAGGAGCATCTTTATTACTGTTTAGCTCATTAACTCAAAATAAATCGGATTTACCCCGAATGATTTTAATTGGGGTCATTTTTGGTGTTCTGTTTAGAAGTTTAAACAATTTATTACAACGAATGATTGATCCAACGGAGTTTGCTGTTGCTCAAGGCTCATCATTTGCTTCATTTAATATCACAACACCAACTTTACTTTGGATTGGTTTAGGCATTGCTCTTTTATGTTCTATCTGGGTTTGGAGGCAACGCCATAAGTTAGATATCCTTTTGTTAGGTCAAGATAAAGCTGTTGGACTTGGATTAGAATACTCTCGTTTTTCTCGCCAATTACTCATCTGCTGTGCCTTGTTAGTTTCAATTTCAACTGCATTAGTTGGACCTATTCTATTCTTAGGATTACTGGTTTGTGCAATTGTTAATGCAATTACTCCAACTATTCACCACAGTGTACGCATTCCGATGACGTTTTTAGTTTCGGCGATTACGCTTATTTTAGGGCAAGCCATTTTTGAGCAAGTACTGAAAATGCAAGGTGTACTCAGTGTAGTGATTGAGTTTGTAGGGGGAATTGTTTTTATCTATCTCATTTTAAAACGGAAAAAATAATATTAATAAGGAATAAAATGATAACAGTAAAAAATATTCACCATAAAATTGGTAACACTACCATTTTGAATAATATCAATTTAACTATTCCAAATGGCGGTATTACTGCATTAATCGGAGCAAATGGAGCAGGTAAATCAACCTTACTTTCCCTTATTGCACGTTTAAAAGATATTCAAGAAGGCGAAATTCACTTAAATAATCTTAATATTGCAAAAACGCCTTCTCAAAAAGTGGCTAAGCAGTTAGCAATTCTAACGCAAGACAATGTTATCCATAGCAGAATCACAGTAAAAGATTTACTAATGTTCGGGCGTTATCCTCATCATCAAGGCAGAATAACGCAACAAGATCACAATATTGTGGAAGAAGCCCTTGAACGCTTTGATTTAGTTAATTTTTCTCATCGTTTCTTAAATGAATTATCTGGGGGGCAACGCCAGAGAGCGTTAATTGCAATGACTTTTTGCCAACAGACTAATTATATTTTATTAGACGAACCACTTAATAATTTGGATATGTTTCACGCTCGTGAATTAATGAAACTACTACGTCAATTAACTGATGAACTAGCACTAACCATAGTAATGGTAGTTCACGATATTAACATCGCTGCTGCTTATGCAGATACCATTGTGGCAATGAAAAACGGCACTATTGAAAAGATAGGCTCTCCACAACAAATTATTACAAATGAAAATCTGAAAGCCGTATTTAATCTTGACGCTGACGTTGTGGAATATCAAGGAAAACCTTTAATTATTCATCATATCTAAGCTTATAAGATGTAGGCAAAAGACTAAAAGCATATAGGGTAAAAAGTGGCTTAACGCTTTATATTGTACTAATATACCATTTTAACCATAAAAAAAGCCCCACTTCTGGGGGCACTCGGAAAGCAAATTTATGTGTTAGGTTGCTAGATACAACACTTATTCTTGTTGCGTTAAGATTAAGTGAATTTTTGAATGCTTTCAAACAAATTTTGTGAAAAATGCTAACTAATGTTTAAAATTGTGATCTACTTCATATTTTTCTTATTTAATGCAGTAAAACTCCAATATAAAAAGCCCTCAATAATGAGGGCTACATAATAAGTGGATAGGAATTAAACGATACCTTGCTCTAACATTGCATTTGCCACTTTTTTGAAGCCTGCAATGTTTGCACCATTTACATAGTTGATAAATCCGCCTGATTCAGTTCCGTTTTCCACACAGTTTTCGTGAATAGATTTCATAATATTGAATAAACGTTGATCAACCTCTTCACGACTCCAAGATAAGCGAATTGCGTTTTGGCTCATTTCTAAACCAGAAGTTGCAACACCACCTGCGTTTGCTGCTTTACCCGGTGCATAAAGGATTTTTGCGTCAATGAAAACTTCTACACCACCTAGTGTTGTTGGCATATTTGCACCTTCTGCCACGCAGATACAGCCGTTTTTCACTAATTCTTTCGCATCTTCAGTATCTAACTCGTTTTGCGTTGCACAAGGTAGTGCGATATCACATTTAACACCCCAAGGTTTTTGACCTTCAAAGTATTTTAACCCTTGCTCTTTTGCATATACTGACAAACGTTCACGACGTTCATTTTTAATTTCTAACAATGCATTGAATTGCTCTTCTGTCATACCTGATTCAGGGAATAAGACATAACCGTTTGAGTCAGAAACAGTCAATACTTTACCACCTTTTTGGATCACTTTTTCAGCCGCATATTGTGCTACATTACCTGAACCTGAAATTACGACTGTTTTACCTTCAATTTTCTCGCCTTTAGTTGCAAGCATTGATTCTGCGAAGTAAACCGTACCGTAACCTGTTGCTTCCGGACGAATTAAGCTACCACCCCAAGTAAGAGATTTACCTGTTAATACAGAAGTAAATTCATTGCGTAATTTTTTGTATTGACCGAACATATAGCCGATTTCACGACCGCCTACGCCAATATCGCCTGCCGGTACGTCTGTATCTGCACCAATATGGCGATATAACTCGCTCATAAACGCTTGGCAGAAACGCATTACTTCCGCATCAGATTTACCTTTAGGATCAAAATCAGATCCCCCTTTACCACCACCCATTGGTAATGTTGTTAAGGCATTTTTGAATACTTGTTCAAACGCTAAGAATTTTAATACACCTAAATCTACTGTTGGATGGAAACGAATACCACCTTTGTATGGACCGATTGCTGAGTTCATTTGCACACGATAACCACGATTTACCTGCACTTGACCTTTGTCATCTACCCAAGTTACACGGAAACTAATCACACGCTCCGGTTCAACAATACGCTCTAATAAACCTTGTTGAGTATATTTTGGATTTTTTGCTAAGAATGGAGCAAGACTACCAAATACTTCTTCAACTGCTTGGTGAAAAGGTGCTTGGTTAGGATCGCGTTGTTTGATTTTTTGGAAAAGGGCGTTTAAATCGCTCATTTGATACTCCTGAAATTTTTATATGATGTTGTGTTTTAAGATGTGTGAAGTCTAACAAGCAAATTTATGTTTGAAAAGAGGAATTAGAAAAATTTATTATAAAAATTAGAAAAATTAGGTATAACTGCTTGTTTTTTACCCAAAACAGAAAGCCCACCTTATTGAAAAGGTGGGCTTTCTTTAATTTTAGTATTAGATTTTGTTATTTCTGCTCTGCACTTGCATTGCTGTCATCAATTTTTGAAACTAATCCATTCGCATCAAAATAAACAAATAAATTACGTTGCTCCGGGTCTTTATAACCTTCACGTTTAATAAAGACATAATCCCAACGATGTGTATCAAAAATATTTTTAAGCACTGGTGTGCCAAGTAAATATTCTACTTGCTCGGGTGTCATACCCACTTGAAGCTGTGCAATTTTATCTTGTTCTAAGTAATTGCCTTGTGGCACATCAATTCGATACAC
Source organism: Mannheimia sp. (assembly GCF_056854775.1). NCBI lineage: Bacteria > Pseudomonadati > Pseudomonadota > Gammaproteobacteria > Pasteurellales > Pasteurellaceae > Mannheimia > Mannheimia sp. Next base: position 5,698 of record NZ_JBXGGI010000032.1, on the reverse strand, counting down.
CACTTTTTCTACTGTTGAGCAGGCAGTTACACTCATTACAACTAAAAGTGTTGCTAAAAGAGATTTCATTTTCATAGATTTGACCTTTTGATAATACAAAATTCAGATAATTAGATAATACCTAAACTGATAAAAATTTTCCATTATTTATTACGTTCCAGCTGATCACGCAAGTTAGCCGGTAATCCTTTGATTGTTAAAGTATCGTTTAGTTCATCCCAAATCAAACGTTCGCCTAACAATTCTGCATTAAAACTAATGGTAACGCCTTTCCCTGAACCTGAAAACTTAGTAAGCGTTTTTAAGGCATTACGCATTGGTGGAATATTTTCTTCCAAACCATATTCCTGTTCTTGAGTAAATTGAGCAAAATCTATTTCATTTAATGTTGGCATTGCATTTGAAAGCTCATCTAGTGCAATTTCTTCACCACTATTAATTTGCCCTTTGCAATAGTCAAATACTTGTTTTTTAACTTCTCTGGTTTGCGGTGCAGAGAGCTCCCCCTGCTCGCAATAGTCGCTCACCGCTTGCAACAAAGTTTGGTTTTGCACTTGAGGATTAAAACCTTCTTCCGCACTCAAGAAATCCATAAAGAAATCAGCAATTTTACGCCCCACTCTCCCTTTTACAAAGGTTAAATAACGGTTTGATGTTGCATCAAGTTTCAGTTCCGTTAAATTAATGCGACAAGCGATATCATATTGTGCAATTTCTAAATATTGCGTACGTTTAATTTCTAACTTCTCATCAACTAGCATCGAATTACGGCTGTCAATTAAGGCAATAAATAGATATTCCGTAGCTAAGAATGTATAACGGCAGAGAATAAAAGTACCGCCATCAGCAAACGGATACTTCGCCAACTCTGTCGCCAACATTTTGGCACAACTATGACTAAACGGCAGAAAATCAGTCTCTTTTTCCAATAAACGATTAAGTTGCTGAGCAAATATCGATTCCGGCTTGAATATACCATAAGCCTTCGCTTTACTTTGGTAGGCTTGATGTAATTGCAACATCATTTGATCTACCTCAGGCGTAATTGTCAATAAATTCTCACGCAAAAAAGTATTGAGTTCCGGGTTTTCACCCTCTGTTTTATTTAACTGATGTAATACGATTTCTGAAACATTAATGCTCATTTATTCACTTCTCTTTATTCCAAATAATAGAAAAAGATATTATCATTAATCCATTCATTTTTCATTATGAAGGAGATAAAGATGACAACTGCAATTCAAACAGAAAATGCACCAGCCGCAATCGGACCTTATGTACAAGCTGTTGATTTAGGGAGCCTTGTGATAACCTCCGGGCAAATTCCGGTGAATCCTGAAACGGGTGAAATTCCAACTGATATTGTTCAACAAACCCGCCAATCTCTCAATAACGTGAAAGCAATCGTTGAACAAGCCGGCTTAACTGTTGCGGACATTGTCAAAACCACCGTGTTTGTTAAAGATTTAAATGATTTCGCTATTGTGAATACAGAATACCAAGCTTTCTTCCAAGAACACGAACACCCAGACTTCCCCGCTCGTTCTTGCGTTGAGGTAGCTCGTTTACCAAAAGATGTAGGTATTGAAATCGAAGCTATTGCCGTGCGTAGATAACAAGCGGTTGTTTTTTGGAGATTTTTTGCAAATGGATAACATTATCCCAAATTGGAATATTCCCAAGCATATTCACGCATTTACTACTGTTAGAACCGGTGGAGTAAGTAAGCCGCCTTTTGATAGTTTTAATTTAGGCGATCACGTCAATGACTCCCCTAAAGATGTTGCTCAAAACCGTGCATTGCTTGTGGAGAAATTTCATTTACCACAATCTCCGCTATTTCTAACACAAACACATAGCACAAGAGTGCTTGAACTTCCCTACTCAGGCAAAGACATTGAGGCAGATGCAGTTTATACCAATCAGCCTAACCAAGTCTGTTTAGTGATGACCGCAGATTGTTTGCCTGTACTTTTTGTCAGTAAAGATGGAAAAGAAATTGCAGCCGCCCACGCAGGCTGGCGAGGACTATGCGATGGCGTGCTAGAAGCAACCGTTGAAAAATTCCAATGTCCAAGCAACGAAATTTCAGCTTGGTTAGGTCCTGCAATCGGAGCAAAAGCCTTCCAAGTCGGAAAAGAAGTAATTGAGCAATTCTGTGCGTTTGATCCAAGAGCAGAAGAAGCTTTTATTCAAGATAACTCTACAAGCGGTAAGTTTTTGGGAAATCTTTACCAAATTGCCACTCAACGCCTCAAAAAACTTGGTATTACCGAGGTTTCAGGCGGAGAATACTGCACCTACACCCAAGAAGATTTATTTTTCTCTTATCGTAGGGATAAACAAACAGGACGAATGGCAACCTTAATTTGGAAAGAAGAATAATATTCCACCTCGCTTAATAATTAACCGAGTAATCTTCTGCTACTAGACGACTACTCGGTTTTTCTCTATAATCCACATCACTTTATCCCCCCATAGCTCAGTGGTTAGAGCAGGCGACTCATAATCGCTTGGTCGCTGGTTCAAGTCCGGCTGGGGGGACCATCCAAGCGTTGCATATTGTCTTTCATTGTCTCAAATCTACTATAAAATCAATAACTTACATTATTTTATAGTCTCTTATTGTCTTCTTTAGTTGCATTGTATCTTAGTGTTTGTGATCCCTAAAATGATCCCTATTTTGAAAATAGGAAAATTTAGGGATCATAAACTTCGATAAACCCTTATATATCAAGGATTAGAAGAAATGACTGCAACTAAAAAATCAATCTCAGATGTTTTTATTAAAAATCTAAAATATTCCCCAAATGCGAAACCTATTGCAGACAGTAACGGGCTATTTATCCTTGCACAGAAAAAAGCAAAAGTATGGATTTATAGCTACATCAACCCTAAGACAGGTAAACGAAGCACTAAAAAGCGAATCGGCAGCTATCCACAAATGAGCCTAGCAGAAGCACGGATAAAAAGAGATGAATTAAATGATCTTGTTATTCAAGGCTTAGACCCGTTTGAATACCTAGAAAAGCAGCAGAAAGAATTAGAACAAAAGCAAGAAACTATCCAATCTTTCGCTTATAAATGGGCTGCTTGGAAACTATCAAAAGGTAAATGTAAGCCTAAAACTATGGAAAAATGCTTACAACGTTTAGAAAATCATTTATTCCCACGTTTTAAGGGCTACACGCTAGAAAATTTTACTTTAGCAGATACGATAAACCGCTTGACGGATTTAGAACGCATTTTGCCCGATACATTGCACAGAGTGGCAGGGAACTTGATAGAAATACTTGATTATGCCGTATTAAGTGGGCGGATTAGTTTTAATCCTGTAAGTGTAATAAAAAAGGCTTTTACTACGGTAAAAAGCACTCACCAACCTGCCATAATGCCTGAAGATTTAGCTGCATTTATGCAGGACTTACAGAAATCAAACAGAACGCCACAAATTAAATTATTAGTTGAATGGCAACTCTTAAATATTCTTAGACCATTTGAAGCCGTAGCGGTGGAATGGAGCGATATAGATTGGGAAACCAGCACACTAAACATTCCAGCTGAAAGAATGAAAGGAGGAAGAAAGCCCCACTCTATTCCGCTAACAAAACAAGCTATAGCAATTCTAGAGGAAATGAAGAAATATAACGGACACCATAAGCATATTTTTACACACCGAACAGACCGAAACAAACCGGCTAATAGCCAAACCGTGAATAATGCAATAAAACGCTTAAGCGGTGGCAAATATAAAGGGCTTTTAGTAGCTCACGGTTTAAGAAGTATTGCCAGCACTTATTTGCACGAATGCTTTACTACTGAAACGCTAGTCATTGAGGCTTGTTTATCCCATACGAACAAAGACACCGTGATGAGTGCATATCATCGTAAAAACTGGCTAGACCGCAGACGGGAAATTATGCAGGAGTGGGCGGATTTTGTGGAGAGCTGCAAAAAGTAACTACTTGAACTTTTAATTTATTATTCTTATTATTCCCCTCAATGATTAATTATTGAGGGGATTTTTATGATTACTTTAGTTTCATTCCTTATACTTACCCCACTCTTTTTATTTATCTATGGATTAATTACATTCTTTGATTTAGTTGGCACAGGCATAGAATATTTGCTAATTGGTGGAGGCTTTTTTCTTGCTTTAGCTATTATTGCCCAAATACTACATCTTACTTTCAGCACACTTTTTGGAAAAGTTGGAGAGGTACTTATTTCAATTATCCTTGCTATTCCTATTTTTGCGGTTGCTCTTTCTGTTGTTGGCGTAATTGCCGTTATTATAATTACCGTTCTAGCATTTCCTTTTGTTTTTATAGTTGGCGTTTTTGGTGTAAGTTGGCAAACATTATTCAGCGTAATAGCTGCTATTGTTACTATTATTTGCTTTTTAGTTTGGTATCAATCAACAAAAAACGAAAAATAGACGTCCTACATAAACAGCTATAGCCCAGTTTTATATACCCTCCATTTATAACTAAGCAAATTATTTTCCGCCTAGCCCCCAACACGCGAGCCGTACCTCGCCTCGCCCGCACAGACTTAAGGTGGCTATTTCAACGCAAGCGTAAAAATTCTCTATCCTTTGCCCTATATAGCTTGATCAACCCTTATATAGGCTTTTTTAGTTACGCAAATTTACGCACAACAACGCAATTCTATGCAAGTAAAACAGCCATTAGTGAAAATTTGATGGTAGAACAATGTAAGAACCTCTGACCGTTTGCAAAAAATCAATGAAAAATGACCACTTGCCACGTTGCCAACTCACACTAAAACGCCCCCAAGACTGTCAAACCGCCTTTCACACCCCTAACAAATAGCAAAAAATCTACAATGATTTATTCTTTCAACCGTAGGCAAGCAATGGCACGCCGAAGCAATTTTTAACGGAGAAAATCAAAATGGAGAATACCCCACCGAAACAGCGATTTATGAAAATAGATGAAGTTTCAGCCGTAACTACGCTTTCAGAAACGCAGATTTACCGCAAGATGAAAGCCGGCGAATTTCCCCAAAGCATCAGCATTGGGGCAAATAGCAAAGTATGGCTAGAAAGCGAAATCCAGCAATGGATTCAAACCAAAATTGAACAACATCGCAACCAATAAGGGCAAATTATGACACTTGAAAAATTTAACGAACAAAAAGCCAAATTCTACGAACAAGAAAAAGCCGTTATAGCCACTCAAACCGAGCTAGACAAAGCGAGAAATATTCTTGAAGCCTTAGAAAATGAAAAGGCGGAATTTATTGCACGTCAAAAAGAAAAACTAGCCGAAAATGGCACGCTTTCAGCAGATGAATATGTAGAGCTGAAAAACAAAAATAGTGGTTTAGAAGCACGCATTGAATATTATCAAGCGTTGATTGTAGATTTTAAAAATAAACTCTACAGCGAGCAAAGTCTTCTATTTAAGCAACAAGGTGAACTAAAACAAATTAGAAGCAAATTATTATCAGATAAAGCTGAATTATTATTTAATCAGTTTATTCAACAGAATGAAGAAACATTAGCAGAAATCTATTCTTGTTTATTTCATACCGGAAAATTTAAACAAGATAGAAACTTAACAGAAAAAACAGAAGAACAAGCCATTATTGAGCATTTAAATCAACAAATTGCAAGAAAAATTAAAACAGATTTACCACTAAATAAAGAACTACATATTTATTCTGCACAACT
>NZ_JBXGGI010000031.1:0-54421 GCF_056854775.1 Mannheimia sp. | reverse complement strand
TGCGCTACCAAGCTGCGCTACTCGCCGTCAGTTACTCATTAAGAGTATATTTAAAATGGGGTGGCTAATGGGATTCGAACCCACGACAACTGGAATCACAATCCAGGGCTCTACCAACTGAGCTATAGCCACCATTGTGTTGATAGTGCTGCATTGACTCTGGCGCGCTCGACAAGATTCGAACTTGCGACCTTTGGCTCCGGAGGCCAACGCTCTATCCAACTGAGCTACGAACGCTTTGATTTACATCAATAAGTTATTGCGTCGCAACGGAGGCGTATATTATAGATTTCCATTCCCCTTGTCTAGCACTTTTTCAAAAAAATTTAAAAAAACATCTCATTTGATTTTATTTTATTCAAAACGTGTAATAAATATCAAATATGCTGATTTTTAGAGCTGATTCGTTACATAATAATAAGCATATCTCAGCAAATTGAGTTGTCGTTGCCAACGTGTGGGTTGATGTAATAAGCGATACAACCACTCCAGTCCTAAGTTTTGCCAGATTTTAGGTGCTCTTTTTGCCTTTCCGGTAAAAACATCGTAAGTTCCCCCTACCCCCATATAAAGAGCCTGCGGATATTCTTTATAGACTTTTTGAATAAATAGCTCTTGCTTTGGCGTTCCCATTGCAACACTGATAAATTTCGCTCCACTTTGCTTAATTTGGGTAATAAGAGAGTATTCATCTTCTTCATTAAAATAGCCGTGATGCGTGCCGACAATATTGACATTCCATTTCACTAACTTAGCTTCAACTAACTTTAAATTCTCAGAAGTGCTACCCACTAAAAAAACAGGCACATTCAACTCCCCTGCTTTTTGCATTAGTTTTTCCCATAAATCTGCTCCTGCAATTCTTTCTATTTCCATATTTGGATATTTCTTTTTTACCGACTGAACAATGCTGATCCCATCTGCATAGTTAAACTCAGCGTCAGCAATCACTTGGTGTAGCTGTGGATTTTTTTCTGCATTAATCACTTTTTCCGCATTAATAGCGATCAACCTTCCTTGTTGAATACCCTTCTCATTCATTAAAAAATTGGTAAAAATTTCCTGATTTTTGACCGCTTGCAACTTAATGCCACGAATAATGACGTTATCGAACATCTTGTTTCCCACCTATTAACTTCGCTAATAGCCAACAAACGGCAAAAACAATCGTAAAAAAGAGGAAGCGAGAGACAAAAGCGTCCATTCCCTCTCGGACTAAAACAATCAAGTTGAACAAATTACCGAAACAATACGCCTGAATTAACGCAGAATTGACTGCTTTTCCATAGGTAAAAAAGTTATCTAACATTTTAATCAAAAACGCTACAACCGCCATTCCAATCGCAATCGCTCCAAATCCGCCCATCATATAGAAAGAGCCTAATAATGTGGGTGAAATAGCTAAGCCTGAATGATTCCCCAAAATCACTTTAGTGAAATAATTTGCCGTGTTCCAAGCAATATCCGGGCGTTCTTGCCAAACAGATTGTGGAATATAGACATAAAAATCCCTCACAATCGGCATTAAGCCTTGATATTCCACATCAGAAGATAATAAGCGGGCGAGATTTTCCCAAGGTGAAAAGGTATCTCGGCTCAAATATAAAAAGGTGTAGATCGTTTCACTGGCAGAAAGATTCAATTTATAGCGAGCGAGAGCGAGGAAAAACATTGCGATTACACCACTTAACCCTAGCCAGACTACAGTGGATAGTGAAAGATACTTTTGCTGCAAGCCAATCAGCAAGAAAAATGCCACCGCTAATGCTAAATTTGCCCTTGTACCACCTACGGCGAAATAAGTTAATAAACCAAATAATCCGCCGATAATCAACACCGCCCACCACGCTTTTTTGTTCTTATATAAGAAGAAGAAAATCAGCAGAGCCGGCAATAAAAAGTAGAAAAAACGTTTTAATGCTGAAAGCACGACCCAATCTTTGGCGAATAGCTGGCTATATTTTTCTAATTTAAAGAAGAGAAAACCGTTTAAATAAAGGAAGTAAAATAACGTTGAAATGGCAACTAACGCCAACATACAAGCGGTTATTTTTGCCTGAAAATTTGCAGATTTTGGCTCAAACGGCAGTGAAAAACGGCAACAGTAAGAATAAACGACAAAATAAATGAAATAGCCCACTCCGCTTGTCATAAACACCAACCATTGATGTTCAATGTTTGGGAGTAAGTAATCAAAGCCTAATGCCATTGCGAGAGAAAGCGGGAAGCCTGCGTAAAAGGTAATAAAATAGATCAGACTGAACAGTAAATGGAAAGTAAAGCCCGATTTCTGATAAAGCCGATAAAGTACGGTTAAAAATAGCCCTACGGAAACGAGGTAAAATCCGCCAAGAAACAGTAAATTATTCATTATGTATCAATTCAGTTAATTGTGTTTGCCATAATTTCAGATAAGTTTGAGGAAAAAACGCAATGTTGTTTTTATCCATATTACCTAATTGTTGTTTGGCAGCTTGAATTTTTGAAAATGTCATATTCTCCGCCAACAGATAAGGCACTTGCTCAGCTTGCATATCCAAACCAAACGGATTATTCGGGTGCAGCACGCAGGGAATATTCTGTTGGATCAACAAACAAATCGTACCAATGCCTTGTTGGCGTTCAAAGTCAAAATAGCCGAGATCGCATTGTGAAAGCAATAAAAGATATTCGTCAAAATCCAATTTTTCTCGCAGAATTTGCAAATTTTCCGCTAAAAATAACCGCTTGCCCTCTGCTTCCACTTGCTGAATATAGCATTCATTATTTGCCGGATAGCCCATTGGCACAATAATTCGTACGTTGTTGCCCAAACGCTGCTGGATTTCCTTTAATGCTTGAATATGATTATTAGAAGGATCGCCTGAATTGCCTAATAAAATAGTTAATTGATCATTTTTAACTCTCTGCACGCTATGTCGATCCGGCAATTTCGTTGCGAAATAGATTAACCGATCTTGTTCCGTTCTTGATCTTATACGTCGCCAGAAATAATCCAAATCCCCTCTTGTCGCCCAAATCTGCTTTAACTTACGTTGAGCAAACCGCCTAATTGGATAAAATAACCTAAATTTCCAAGAAGCAGAGACTTCGTATAAATCCGCTCCCCAAATATGCCAGATAATATTTTCTGTTGATAATTTTCCTAACGCAATGGCAAGCCAAACCCACAGATTAAACTGACCGTGTAAGATAAAACAAGCGGTCGGATTTTGCTGATTTTTTGCAATGAGTGCTTGAGCAATTTGTTTTTGAGTAGAAAAAGTCGTTATCTCCAAATCAGGGAAATAGGTTTTAAGCATATCCTTACCCACTACATAAAAATAATGGGAAGAAGGCGGCAACGTAGGTAGCAACTCTTGTTGAAAAAACGTTAAAACACGCTGATTATGGTGTGGAATATCCGAGCCTAAAATATGATAAATCGGTTGCATAACGTTATAATTTCCTTCAGCCAAAAAATACTTCTAATTTTAACAACAATTGACAATTCTGCCGAAATTTCTTTTGCATAAATGCGACTAAAAAACATCACATTTCCAGCTAAAAAAATGCTATGATGTGCGAGTTTTTATTTATTAATTTCGCTACGAGGAATACTTATATTATGTCGAACGCAATCGCTAACGTATCTAAACTCATTCAAGACAATGACATCAAATTTGTCTTATTAAAATTTACTGATATTAAAGGTAAAGAACACGGAGTTTCATTACCTGTCAGTTTGGTCATCAATGATCTTGAAGACTTATTTGAGGAAGGCAAAATGTTCGACGGCTCGTCCGTTGAGGGCTGGAAAGCGATTAATAAAGCCGATATGCTTTTAATGCCAATTGCCGAAACTGCTGTTGTTGATCCTTTCGCTCGCATTCCTACCCTCACTATCCGCTGTTCAATTTACGACCCTAACACAATGCAGTCTTATGACCGCGACCCTCGCTCTATCGCTCAACGTGCGGAAAACTATTTAAAATCTACCGGTATTGCCGACAGCGTGATGTTCGGACCTGAGCCGGAATTTTTCCTGTTTGACGATGTGCGTTTCAGCACCGAGATGAACAATGTCTCATACAAAATTGATGATGTTGAAGCCGCTTGGAATACCAACCGTAAATTTGAAGACGGTAACAATGGCTATCGCCCATTGAAAAAAGGCGGCTACTGTGCGATTGCCCCAATTGATACTGCTCACGATATTCGCTCAGAAATGTGCTTACTGATGGAAGAAATGGGCTTAGTGATCGAAGCTCATCACCACGAAGTGGCAACTGCGGGTCAAAATGAGATCGCAACCAAATTCAACAGCTTAACGTTAAAAGCGGACGAAACCCAAATTTACAAATACATCGTGCAAAATGTAGCGGTTGAACACGGTAAAACAGCGTGTTTTATGCCAAAGCCATTCGCAGGTGATAACGGTTCGGGAATGCACTGTAATATGTCGTTAAGCAAAGACGGCAAAAACGTCTTTATGGGCGACAAATACGCAGGCTTATCTGAAACTGCCCTTTACTATATCGGTGGTATCATCAAACACGCTAAAGCATTAAATGCCTTCACCAACCCAACGACTAACTCATACAAACGCTTAGTGCCGGGCTTTGAAGCTCCAGTATTGTTAGCATATTCGGCAAGTAACCGCTCAGCATCTATCCGTATTCCGGCAGTAACCAGCCCGAAAGCGACTCGTGTAGAAGCTCGCTTCCCAGACCCAATGGCGAACCCTTACCTTTGCTTTGCCGCATTATTAATGGCAGGTTTAGACGGTGTGATCAATAAAATCCACCCGGGCGATGCAATGGATAAGAACCTATATGATTTACCACCGGAAGAGTTAAAAGATATTCCAACAGTTGCTTCATCGTTAGAATCTGCTCTTGATGCGTTAAGCAATGACTTTGAATTCTTAACTCAAGGTGGCGTGTTCACTAAAGATTTTATTGATGCGTATATCGGCATTCGCCGCAAAGAAGTGGAGCGTGTGAATATGACCCCACACCCGGTAGAATTTGAACTTTATTATTCATAATAGAGAACGGCTGAGAATAATCTCAGCCGTTTTTTCATTGTTCGAAAAAGCTTATCACCGCCTCAATAACTCTAGATTGTTCTTGTTCAGTGAAATTATAAAAGAGCGGCAATCTCACTAATCGTTCACTTTCTTTTGTAGTAAAACAATCTTCCCCACTAAATCTGCCAAACTTCCCCCCGGCAGGGCTGGAATGTAACGGTACATAATGAAACACTGTTAAGATCTTTTGAGCTTTCATAAACGCAATAAACGCCGAACGTTCAGCTAAATCTTTCAGTTTCAGATAAAACAAATGCCCATTATGTTGATATTGTTCTTCCGAACTTGGTAGCACTACTCTGCCTGTTTGAGCCAACGGCAAAAAGGCTTGCAAATAGTTCTGCCACAAAGTTAATCGTTTTTGATTAATTTTATCTGCCACTTCAAGTTGAGCATACAAATAGGCAGCTTGAATTTCCGACATTAAAAAACTCGATCCAATATCCTGCCAACGGTATTTATCCACCTCACCACGAAAAAACCGGCTTCGATCCGTGCCTTTTTCCCGTAAAATCTCTGCTCTAGCGATCAATGTCGGATCATTCAACACGATCGCTCCACCTTCACCACCTGCCGAGTAATTTTTGGTTTCGTGGAAACTATAGCACCCGATATGCCCGATTGAGCCTAAGGCTCTGCCTTGATAAAACGCATTAACAGCTTGAGCGGCATCTTCCACTACATAAAGCCCGTGCTTTTCAGCAATCGCCATAATTTTTTCCATCTCGCACGCCACACCGGCATAATGCACAGGCACAATGGCTTTGGTTTTCGGTGTGATTGCTTGCTCGATTTGGTTTTCATCAATATTCATTGTATCAGGGCGAATATCCACAAACACGATTTTCGCCCCACGCAACACAAAAGCGTTGGCAGTAGAAACAAAAGTGTAACTTGGCATAATCACTTCATCACCAGGCTGAATATCCAACAAAATCGCTGCCATTTCTAAGGCTGCCGTGCAAGAAGGTGTGAGTAGCACTTTACTGTGCGTGAGGTTTTTCTCCAGCCACTGTTCGCACAAATGGGTAAATTTACCATTGCCTGATAGCTTTCCGCTCGCCATTGCTTGTTGAATATAGCCAAGTTCCGAGCCAATAATCGGTGGTTGATTGAATGGGATAAGATCTGTATTTTTCATAAATTGCTTGAAATTGCAGGATAAAACCAATAATAGACCGCTTGTATATTTGCCCCTAGAGATTGGTACAACCGAGCAGCCTTCAGATTACTACTTTGCGTAGCAACAAATAACTTATCTACCTGCTGTTGCTTCGCCCAATAGATTGCAGCGTGCAACAACGCAGAACCAATCCCTTGTTGCTGAAAACGAGGCTCTACCGCCAATAAGCCAATTTTAGCTTGCTTGCCGGCTAATAAACGAACAGTAATCGCCCCTTGAAGTTGCCCTAATTCATTTCGTTTAATCAGGCAAATATCATCAAATTCGCCTTTCACTGCATTTTCAATCCACGTTTGATAAAAACGTTGATTTTCCTCTATAGAAAAATAAGGCGGGCGGAAACGGCTATTTGGAAAAGCAGAACCAAATAATGAAATTAACTCAGGCAAATCAGACATCTTTGCTTCACTACAAGCGGTCGGATTTTGCGAAAATTTTACAAGATCGAATGCAAGTTCCACCTCGCCTTCTACAAAGATAAAACCTTGTTTTTGCAGTCGGTCTATGTGAACAAAATTATCAGCCGCTACTTTTGCTTGCACGATTTCTCTGCCGAAAAAATCAGAGAGCCATTTATCCGCCCTTATCATCTTAACCATATCCCTCTGCAATCAAGCAGATATTTTTGTTTCACACGATCAATTGAGATTTGTTTGAATGGTGTATGATCAACCAATAGAACAATAATATCGGCTTGGGAAAGTGCTGTAACAGTATCAACTAATATTACATTTTCTAACGATAAAGTCTGAATATTTGGTTCAACCGCCATCACTCTGCCTTTATGCCATCGAGCTATCTGTTGGGTAATTGCTAGGGCTGGGCTTTCTCGCAAATCATCAATATCCGGCTTAAAGGCTAAACCGAAACAAGCAATGGTTAGATCACCGGGTTTACAATTTTTCTCTACCACACAATCCGCCACAAGGGCTTTGAGTTTTTCTAACACCCATTGCGGCTTGGCATTATTTACTTCCCGTGCAGTGCGAATTAAACGGGCTAATTGAGGCGATTGAGAAACAATAAACCAAGGATCAACCGCAATGCAATGTCCGCCCACGCCAGCTCCGGGTTGTAGAATATTCACTCTTGGATGCTGATTGGCAAGCTCAATGAGCTCCCACACGTTAATATCTAGCTCATCGCAAATCATTGAAAGTTCGTTGGCAAAAGCGATATTTACATCACGAAAGCTATTTTCCACCAGCTTACACATTTCAGCCGTGCGAGCTTGGGTTGAAATACAATTCCCTTTTGCAAAAATTTGGTATAAATCGACCGCTTGTTGGCTGCATTGGGGGGTTAAACCACCAATAATGCGGTTATTTTCCACCAATTCTGTCATTATTCTGCCGGGTAAAACACGTTCAGGGCAGTAGGCAATATGCACATCGGCAGGAAAGGCTAAATCGGAACGAGCTTGGCTTAACCACTCGGCTAATTTTTCTGTTGTACCGACAGGCGAAGTGGACTCAAGCACCACCAAATTCCCTTTGCGTAAATAAGGGGCGATAGCTAAAGCAGCATTTTGCATATAGGAGAGATCGGGCTTTTTCCCTAATAGTGGCGTTGGCACTGCAATAATAAAGGCATCCGCCTCCTCAGGCGTTTGAGTTGCAAAAAAATATCCATTTTTGACCGCTTGTGTAAAGGCTGTTTGCAAATCAGGCTCAATAATATGAATTTTGCCTTGCTTGAGGCTTGCTACAACTTGCTCATTAATATCCACCCCAATTACTTGCTTACCTGCATTGGCAAAAGCCACCGCCGTTGGTAACCCTATATAGCCTAAGCCAATAATACAAATTCGATTAAATTTAGTTTTTTGCATCTTTACCCATTAAAAAGAGAAATGGCACACTACGCGTGTGCCATTTTAATTATACTTCTTCTAATGCTACATTAGTTTTTGCTCTTACTGCAAAACTTAACATAAAGCCGATAAGCAATCCGCCTAATGCTCCAACCATTAACCAAAACAGTCGCTCCGGCGATTCTGCTTTTAGTGGAATAGCAGGCGATTTCACTAAACGATAAGCTTTTAATTGGTTATCCAATGGCTGAACCGAACGCATCATTTGCAATTTTGCCGCCCAGTCTTGATTACCTTTTGTTCCAACATTTAACTCTGAAGCAGTTTTAATTTGTTGGAATAATACCTTCCATTTCGCAATTAAATCGGCGTTTAACTTCTCACGAGCTTGAGTATTTACCAGTGGAATAAAATCCGTTAATAATTTTTGAGCATCTTCTGCATTTTCTAAAGTTAAACTCAGATTATCGGCAGAAGTGGTTACATCTTTTTGGAAACTAAACTGCTCAACCAATTCAGCCGCCACAATCGCTGTCGATTTTTTCTCAACTTGAGCCTTTAGCTTTACCACGTCATTTTCTAATAAGTAAGCTTGAAGCAAATCAGCAGAGTTCAAATTGCGTTGAAATTCCTCATAGGCTTGTTCCACCGCATCTTTCTGGGAAGCTTGGCTACTGAGTTCCGGCGTATTACTACTCAAAAACCGATAAGTAGAAAGCAACGAATAATAATTACCTAAATCAGGAATGCTCGGTTGCTCAAACTGAGCGGTTACTTGCCATTTTTCAGGCTGAGTATAACTCAAACCATAACCGGCACCGCCCCCAATGGCAGCAAATAAAATCAGAACTAAAAAACGATAAAATAGCGTTTTCACAACAATTTCCTTTAAACTTGTTTAGTGCGTTTTGCACGGCGTTTCAAACGGCGAATAAAACGCGTTATACGCCACGCGTGGGTAATTGAATAGGCGTATAAAAAGAACAAACCGATGAACATCAACATCATTACCCATTGGTTCCAGTAATATACTTCGCCCAATATGCCAAGTGTGGCACAAAAACCAGCCCAAAGTGTAATCACTAACAGGGCTTGGCGAGAGGTTAATCCTGCTCGCATCATTAAATGGTGCAAATGCAAGCGGTCAGGTTTGAACGGACTTTTACCTTTTTTCAAACGGCGAATAATTACTGCCACCATATCAATAAGAGGAACGGCAATCAACCATAACCCTGTAATCGGGCTGATTGGTGAGCCTTGTCCCTGCGTGCTTAACAGTAAAATCCAAATAATAGTAAAGCCAATCAGCATACTGCCTGAGTCGCCCATAAATACTTTCCATTTTGCACCGAATAGACTTAAGTTGAACATTGCATACGGCAGTAGTACAAGAATGATAGCAAAACACCAATAGCCTAAAGTTGGCTCATCTTTAATAAACATCAATGTGCCAAGCCCTGCGAAGCTCACACTTGAAAGTCCTGCTAATAAGCCATCAATACCATCAACCATATTGAAGGCATTAATAACACCAATCGTAATGAAAACGGTAAATACAATGCCAAGCCAGCCTAGCTCAATACTAAATGGGGCGATTATCTGCCCTAAACTGCTCAGCGATAAGCCACTGTAAATCATCGCCCCTGCTAACGCGGCTTGAATGCCGGCTCGCAGTAGTGGACTGATGTCAAAGCGATCATCTAACACGCCGATAATCAGCAAAATAGAAACTGCCGTGAGATAAAGCTCCGGCAGTCGCATATCTTGCCACTGCATAAAATAAAAGGTGAGATTACCGATAAATAATGCAATACCACCAATTAACGGGATTAAACCTTGATGGCGTTTACGAAAGTTTGGTTTATCGACTAAACCCACAAATTCCGCCACTGGTCGCATAACGATTAAGGCAAGAAACGAAACGATAAAAACGGTAAGAAAAGTAAGCCACATAGTGGGATTACCTCAAAAAAATGAGCAATAAAATAGATGTTCAGCATAGCACAAGGCAGCAAAGTCGCAAAATTTTTTAGCGAAAATAGGGGCTTTTCAGTACAATAGAGAGCAAATTTATCAAAACTGAAAAGGAATTATTATGTCAATGTCAGAACAACTATTTGAACAAGCCCAAAAAGTGATTCCGGGCGGGGTAAACTCCCCCGTTCGTGCATTCAAAGGTGTCGGTGGCACACCTGTTTTTATTGAAAAAGCCGCAGGTGCTTATATTACGGATAGCGATGGCAAACAATATATCGACTACGTTGGTTCTTGGGGACCAATGGTGCTAGGACATAACCACCCGGCTATTATTGATGCCGTATTAAAAGCCGTGCCAAACGGCTTAAGTTTCGGTGCTCCAACTGCGGCTGAAATCACCCTTGCCGAATTAGTCTGCAAATTAGTACCATCGATTGAAATGGTGAGAATGGTAAGCTCCGGCACAGAAGCTACAATGTCTGCTATTCGCTTAGCTCGTGGCTACACAGGGCGAGATAAAATCATCAAATTTGAAGGCTGCTACCACGGGCATTCTGATTCACTTCTAGTGAAAGCCGGTTCAGGTGCTTTAACACTTGGTCAGCCAAGTGGTCCGGGCGTACCGGCAGATTTTGCAAAACACACGCTTACTTGCACTTATAACGATTTAGATTCGGTAAAAGCAGCATTTGAACAATATCCAAATGAGATCGCTTGTTTAATTGTTGAGCCCGTTGCCGGTAATATGAACTGTATTCCGCCCCAAGAAGGCTTTTTGCAAGGCTTACGTGAGCTTTGTACTCAATACGGTGCAGTATTTATTATTGATGAAGTAATGACAGGCTTCCGTGTCGCACTTGGTGGAGCTCAATCTTACTACGGCGTTACACCTGATTTAACTACACTCGGCAAAATTATCGGCGGCGGTATGCCGGTAGGAGCATTCGGCGGTAAAAAAGAAATTATGGAACACATCGCCCCAACTGGCCCGGTTTACCAAGCCGGCACACTCTCCGGCAACCCGATTGCAATGGCAGCAGGTTTGGCGTGCTTAACCGAACTTTCCAAAGCTGGCAATGAAGAACGCTTAGCCGCTCAAACTAAAGTGTTAGCCGAAGGCTTTAAAGCTCTTGCAGATAAACACAATGTACCGCTTACCGTGCAATACGTTGGCGGAATGTTTGGCTTATTCTTCACCGAACAAAAAGCAGTAAACAACTTCCAAGAAGTAATGAAATGCGATGCCGCCAAATTCAACCGCTTCTTCCACTTAATGTTAGAGCAAGGTGTCTATTTAGCCCCATCAGCATTCGAGGCAGGATTTATGTCTTTAGCTCACAGTGATGAAGATATTGCTCGCACGCTAGAGGCTGCGGATAAGGCGTTTGGGGAGCTTTAAGAAATTTACAAGCGATTGGGTTTTGGGGAAATTTGACCGCTTGTATAGTACAGAATGGCACAAACATAGACACTTAAACTATCAGTATCATTAAAAAAAGCACCCGTAAGAAGACGGGTGCTATCAAGAAGAATAACTTTATATCTTTTAGAACTATAAACTTTATTAAAGGTTAAGCTCGAACTAAAAAGCACCAAGCTTGATAACCATAGTCCTTTGCATATAAGACTTTTGAGGATTTACCACGTACTTTCCGTTGCGGTGTACAAATCCATTTAAAGCCTTTAGGAGCAGGTTTATGCTGTTGCATATTATTTACCTCAAAGGTTTAATTACCTTCACTTGCTCGTAGACAACAACATATCGATTAGTTTAAAATAGCGAACACTTTTTTCAGAAAGTTTGTTCTTCAATATGCTTTGGATATTGCGGAAGGAGAACAATATCGAGTATTGATACGCCAATATCTTTACTCTCCATAAACCCAATCTTTATGATTGGGTTTTTATTTGCCAAATTTAGCTATTCTTGTTTGAGCACATTCATAGCTAACACCGAATAATTCTGCAATATCTCCAACAGACATATCTTGATAGAGTGCTATATAGCTGTCTGGTAATAAAAGTCTTCCTGCAAATTCATTCGCTTGCCATTCTGCATTACAATAAATTTTAGTACTGCTTCCTACTGGGCGAGCTAAACCAATATATTCTTGATGCAATATACCATGCCCAATCTCATGTGCGATAGTAAATCGATCTCTACCATTACCATCACATGCACCATCATAAACACTTTGTCTTAATAGAATATCACCTGTTGGTAACGTTAATCCAAGAATACCTTTCATTTCATTATCTGGAAGTATATGATATTTCTGATATTCAAATTCCAACAAGGCAAGCACATCTATTGCACCATGTTCATTTACCCAATGTGGGTTAGCCTTTCGAATAAACTGAGTAATAGTATCAATTTTTTGTTTAGATAGCGCAGGGACTGAAAACCCCTCTTGATAAAATACAGAACTCATTATTTAACTCCTTTTAATAAGTTCAATAATTCTTGTTTTCTTGATTCATCTAACTCATTGAAATTACGACAAAACGCACCAACTAACATCTGATCTAAGGAATTTTGTGGAATTTCGATAGTACTTTGCTTTCTCGTTGTATCAATAGATCGATATAAATCTTCTTTTTCTTCATCAGTAAAGGTATAACTATTAATTAATTTTTGTTCTATATCTTGGGGAATTGGTTTATTACCATTCTCTATGGATGAAAGAAATGCTGAACTAAAACCTAAAGCATCCGCCATTTGTTTTAGTAAGATATTATGAACCCCTCGATACCCCCTTATAAATTTACCAAAATTTGTTAGTTTCATGATACACTCCTTTACATAAGATAAATCTTAGCTTTCAATCAGCTAAATTAACCTATCAGTTAAAATATTAACATCCAGGTTAATTTAATGCAAATATTACTTATTTAATCAACAATCAAGTGAATATTTTATGAACAAAGCCCCTAGAACTTCCATTCTAGGGGCTTCGTTTAATTTATCGGTGTGGCAGCACCACCACACCCTACGAGCTATTACTCTTCCTCACCCGCATTTAACAACGCTGCTAAACTTTGGGTTGCATCGTCTGCAACAAATTCAAATTCAGCTTCGATGTCTGCATCGGTTACAAATGAATTTGCTTTTGTAGCTGGAGCTTCAAACTCAGGGGCTACTGCGATGCCTGCTTCAAGTTGTGCACGTTTTTTCGCACGAGCTTGGTGGTAAGCAAAACCTGTACCTGCCGGGATTAAGCGACCAACGATTACGTTTTCTTTTAAGCCACGTAACTCATCTTGT
The DNA here is from genome assembly GCF_056854775.1 of Mannheimia sp. Classification (NCBI taxonomy): domain Bacteria; kingdom Pseudomonadati; phylum Pseudomonadota; class Gammaproteobacteria; order Pasteurellales; family Pasteurellaceae; genus Mannheimia; species Mannheimia sp. The sequence goes on along the minus strand of NZ_JBXGGI010000031.1, from coordinate 41,112 downwards.
TTACCTGCCACTGCTGCTTCAGTAAGCACACGAGTGGTTTCCTGGAACGATGCCGCAGAAATAAAGCTTTCTGTTGCAAGTGATGCTTTGGTAATACCAAGCAATTCACGTTCGAACTCAACAAGTGGTTTGCCTTCTGCTTCACGTTTGCGGTTAGCAATTTTCACACGAGCTACTTCTACTTGTTCTCCGTCTAGGAATTCAGAGTCGTAAGCGCTAGTGATGGTTGCTTTACGTAACATTTGGCGAACGATAACCTCAATGTGTTTATCGTTAATTTTTACCCCTTGTAAGCGGTAAACTTCTTGTACTTCGTTTACAATGTAGTCTGTTACTGCGTGTACGCCACGTAAACGCAAGATATCGTGTGGAGTTTCTGCACCATCAGAGATTACATCACCACGTTGTACCATCTCGCCTTCGAATACGTTTAATTGACGCCATTTTGGAATCATTTCTTCGTACGCTTCGCCTTCAGCCGGAGTAATTACCAAGCGGCGTTTACCCTTGGTTTCTTTACCGAATGATACGATACCTGAAATTTCCGCCAAGATTGCCGGATCTTTCGGTTTACGTGCTTCAAATAAATCTGCTACGCGTGGAAGACCACCGGTAATATCTTTCGTTCCTACAGATTCTTGTGGAATACGAGCTAACGCTTCACCCACCGCGATTTCTGCACCGTCATCTAAGGTTACAATCGCTTTACCCGGTAAGAAGTATTGTGCCGGAACGTCTGTACCCGGAATTAAGATATCGTTACCGTTACTATCAACTAAACGTAGTGCCGGACGTAAATCTTTACCTGCTGTTGCACGTTCACCCACATCTTGTACTACGATTGATGATAAACCTGTTAATTCGTCAGTTTGACGCGTTACCGTTAAGCCATCAACGATGTCGCTAAATTGGATACGACCTGATACCTCTGAGATAACCGGCATTGTGTGCGGATCCCAGTTTGCTACTACTTCACCTGCATTTACTTCTGCACCGTCATTTTTCGATAACACTGCACCGTAAGGCACTTTGTAGTTTTCTTTGGTACGACCAAAGGTATCGATAACAGTTAATTCCGTGTTACGTGAAGTTAATACGATTTTGCCGTCTTTGTTAGTTACGAATTTCGCGTTAGTAAGCTTAATCGTACCTGCATTTTTCACTTGAATGCTAGATTCTTTCGCTGCCGCAGATGCCGCACCACCGATATGGAACGTACGCATCGTTAACTGTGTACCCGGCTCACCGATTGATTGTGCCGCAATAACACCCACTGCTTCACCTTGATTAATTAAGTGTCCACGTGCGAGATCACGTCCGTAACATTTTGCACACACACCGAAGTCTGTATCACAAGTTACCACCGAACGAACTTTGATCACATCAACTGACTCACGATCCACCACATCACACCATTTTTCATCTAATAAGGTATTACGTGGAATTAATACTTCATCTGTACCCGGTTTTAACACATCTTCCGCTACCACACGACCTAATACACGATCACGCAGAGCTTCTTTTACATCACCACCCTCGATTAATGGGGTCATCACGATACCTTCGTGTGTACCACAGTCATCTTCGATGATCACTAAATCTTGTGCTACATCCACTAAACGACGGGTTAAGTAACCTGAGTTCGCTGTTTTTAATGCCGTATCCGCAAGACCCTTACGTGCACCGTGGGTAGAAATAAAGTACTGAAGAACGTTCAAGCCTTCACGGAAGTTTGCCGTGATCGGCGTTTCGATAATCGAACCATCCGGACGTGCCATCAAGCCACGCATACCCGCTAACTGACGAATCTGTGCCGCAGAACCACGAGCACCGGAGTCTGCCATCATAAAGATGCTGTTGAATGATGCTTGTTTTTCAGGATTACCTTCACGGTTGATGACTTCTTCCGTTGAAAGGTTTTCCATCATCGCTTTTGCAACACGTTCGTTTGCCGCCGCCCAAATATCGATTACTTTGTTATAACGCTCACCGGCAGTTACTAGACCGCCATTGAATTGCTCTTGAATTTCAGCAACTTCTGCTTCAGCTGCTTCAATGATTGAGTATTTTTGTTCTGGGATAACCATATCATCAATACCAACCGATGCACCTGAACGTGCCGCGTAGGCGAAACCTGTGTACATAATTTGGTCAGCTAAAACCACAGACTCTTTCAAGCCTAAACGACGGTAGCTCTCGTTAATTAATTTCGAGATCGCTTTTTTACCTAATGTTTGGTTGAATAAGCTAAATGGCATACCTTTTGGTGCAATCATCCATAAGATTGCACGACCGATAGTGGTATCCACTAATTCAGTTTTAGCAACAAACTCGCCTGTTTCATTTTTCTCATATTCGGTTACACGCACTTTAACACGAGAGTGTAATTCTGCCTGACCGGTACGGTAAGCTTTTTCCGCTTCACGTGGGTCTAGGAAGTACATTCCTTCGCCTTTACCGTTTACTTTCTCACGGGTCATATAGTACAAGCCTAATACAACGTCTTGAGATGGTACGATAATCGGATCACCACTTGCCGGTGAAAGTACGTTGTTGGTAGACATCATTAACGCACGAGCTTCTAACTGAGCTTCAAGTGTTAATGGAACGTGTACCGCCATTTGGTCTCCATCGAAGTCCGCGTTGAACGCCGCACACACAAGTGGGTGTAATTGGATTGCTTTACCTTCGATCAGTAACGGTTCAAACGCTTGAATACCTAAACGGTGAAGCGTTGGTGCACGGTTCAGAAGAATCGGATGCTCACGGATAACTTCTGCAAGAATATCCCATACGATCGGATCTTCACGTTCTACCATTTTCTTCGCAGCTTTGATAGTTGATGCAATGCCACGAGATTCTAATTTAGAGTAGATAAACGGACGGAATAATTCCAATGCCATTTTTTTCGGTAAACCACATTGGTGTAAGCGTAAGTATGGACCTACGGTAATTACCGAACGACCTGAATAGTCTACACGTTTACCTAATAAGTTTTGACGGAAACGACCTTGTTTACCTTTGATCATATCCGCAAGTGATTTTAATGGACGTTTGTTAGAACCCGTGATTGCACGACCACGACGACCGTTGTCTAATAACGCATCCACAGACTCTTGTAACATACGTTTTTCGTTACGCACGATGATATCCGGTGCAACTAAGTCTAATAAGCGTTTTAAACGGTTATTACGGTTGATTACACGGCGATATAAATCGTTTAAGTCAGACGTTGCAAAACGACCACCATCAAGCGGAACTAACGGACGTAAATCCGGTGGCAATACCGGTAATACTGTCATTACCATCCACTCAGGTTTGTTGCCTGATTGCAAGAATGCTTCTAAAGTTTTTAAACGTTTAGTGATTTTTTTACGTTTGGTTTCAGAGTTGGTTTCTTGTAACTCTTCACGCAATACTTCGCATTGGTGCTCTAAATCTAAATCACGAAGTAAGGCTTGGATACCTTCTGCACCCATTTTCGCTTCAAACTCATCGCCCCAACGTTCTTCAGCATCCATAAACTGTTCTTCGGTTAATAGCTGATTTTTCTCTAAATCAGTCATACCCGGTTCAGTTACCACATAGCTTTCGAAATAAAGTACACGTTCAATATCACGTAACGGCATATCTAAAATTAAGCCGATACGGGACGGAAGTGATTTTAAGAACCAAATATGGGCAACCGGACACGCTAATTCGATATGCCCCATACGCTCACGGCGTACTTTAGTTTGGGTTACTTCAACACCGCATTTTTCACAAATTACACCACGATGTTTTAAACGTTTATATTTACCACATAAACACTCGTAATCTTTTACCGGTCCGAAAATACGTGCACAGAATAAACCATCACGCTCTGGTTTGAAGGTACGGTAGTTAATCGTTTCCGGTTTTTTTACTTCACCGAACGACCAAGAACGGATCTTGTCCGGTGATGCTAAACCAATTTTAATCACATCAAAATCATCGCTTGATTTTGTTTGTGCTTTTAAAAACTTCACTAAGTCTTTCACTTTTTTGCCCCTAGGGTAGGTTTTTAAGTTCGCCCCGCCATTAGCCGAGCGAGTAAATTTTGTCTACAAGCGGTTAGATTTTGCAAAATTTTTACGAAATTTAACCGCTTGTTGTAGTTTATTCTCCGATCTGCTCCCCTCTTTTCTAAAGAGGGAAGTTTGATCAAGGGAAAATCAACTATTACGCTTCGTCTAACTCCATATCGATCGCTAATGCACGGATCTCTTTGGTGATTACATTAAATGACTCTGGGATACCCGGCTCCATATAATGTGTGCCGTCTACGATGTTTTTGTACATCTTCGTACGACCGTTCACGTCATCTGATTTCACTGTGAGCATTTCTTGTAAGGTGTAAGCAGCTCCGTATGCTTCTAATGCCCAAACCTCCATCTCACCGAAACGCTGACCACCGAACTGTGCTTTACCACCCAACGGTTGTTGAGTAACAAGGCTATAAGAACCAGTTGAACGTGCGTGCATTTTGTCATCAACTAAGTGGTTCAATTTGAGCATATACATATAACCTACGGTTACAGGACGCTCGAATTTCTCACCTGTGCGACCATCGTAAAGGGTAATCTGACCTGAAGTCGGTAAGCCACCTAATTCTAATAAGCCTTTGATCTCCGTCTCGTGAGCACCATCGAATACAGGCGTTGCAAGCGGTAAACCTTTACGTAAGTTTTGTGCTAAACGCATTACTTCTTCATCTGTGAAGGTGCTTAAATCAACCACCTGTGAACCGTGTCCTAAGTCATACGCTTTTTGGATATATTCACGTAATTTAGCAATTTCTTGCTGTTGTTTGATCATCTTGTCGATCTGATCACCGATACCACGAGCCGCTAAGCCTAAGTGGGTTTCTAAGATCTGACCAATGTTCATACGAGATGGAACACCTAACGGGTTCAATACGATTTCAACCGGCTGACCGTTTTCATCGTATGGCATATCTTCAACAGGGTTGATTTTTGAGATAACACCTTTGTTACCGTGACGACCCGCCATCTTATCACCCGGTTGGATTTGGCGTTTAACCGCAAGGTAAACTTTAACTACTTTTAACACGCCCGGTGCTAAATCATCGCCTTGAATGATTTTGTTACGTTTGATTTCAAGTTTACGTTCAAACTCTTTGCGTAACTCTTCGTGTTGTTCCGCTAACTGCTCTAATTGATTTTGTTTCGCTTCGTCATCTAAAGTTTGTTCTAACCATTTCTCACGAGCAACGCCATCTAGTGCAGACTCTTTCACACCACCTTCAATTAACAAGTTGCGAACACGAGTAAATAAACCTGCTTCTAAGATTTCTAACTCTTCAGATAAATCTTTCTTCGCTTCACGAAGTTGAAGTTCTTCGATTTCTTTCGCACGTTTGTCTTTCTCTACGCCATCACGGGTAAATACTTGAACATCGATAACCGTACCTGAAGTACCGTTTGGTACACGAAGTGAAGAATCTTTAACGTCTGATGCTTTTTCACCGAAGATCGCACGTAATAGTTTCTCTTCCGGTGTTAATTGGGTTTCACCTTTAGGGGTTACTTTACCGACTAAGATGTCGCCACCTTTCACTTCCGCACCGATGTAAACAATACCCGATTCATCTAATTTGCTTAATGCTGATTCACCCACGTTTGGAATATCTGCTGTGATTTCTTCAGCACCTAATTTGGTATCACGAGCTACACAAGATAATTCTTGAATGTGGATTGTCGTGAAGCGATCTTCTTGAACCACACGCTCAGACACTAACATTGAGTCTTCGAAGTTATAACCGTTCCAAGGCATAAATGCCACACGGATATTTTGACCTAACGCTAATTCACCTAAGTCTGTTGAAGGACCGTCTGCTAAGATCTCACCACGTGCTACCGGCTCGCCCAAGTTCACACAAGGTACTTGGTTGATACAGGTGTTTTGGTTTGAACGGGTGTATTTAATTAAGTTATAGATGTCGATACCCGCTTCGCCCGGAATCGTTTCATCTTCATTCACTTTAACTACGATACGAGATGCATCAACATACTGAACTGTACCACCACGTTTTGCAACAATTGCAACACCTGAGTCAAGAGCAATTGGTTTTTCCATACCCGTACCGACTAATGGTTTATCCGCACGTAATGTTGGAACTGCCTGACGTTGCATATTCGCCCCCATCAACGCACGGTTCGCATCGTCGTGCTCTAAGAACGGAATTAACGCTGCCGCCACAGAAACCACTTGTTGGGTTGAGATGTCCATATACTGAACTTCTTCTGGCTTGAATAAACCTGACTCACCTTGCTGACGGCAAGTTACATAAGTATCAGTAAAGCGGAAGTTTTCATCTAAGTTTGAGTTCGCCTGAGCAATGATATTGTTGCTCTCTTCAATCGCTGATAAGTACTCGATCTCTTCTGTTACTTGACCATCAACCACTTTACGGAATGGAGTTTCTAAGAAACCGTAGTTATTGGTACGAGCATACACAGAAAGTGAGTTGATCAAACCGATGTTTGGACCCTCTGGGGTTTCGATTGGACACAAACGACCGTAGTGAGTCGGGTGAACATCTCGAACCTCAAAGCCCGCACGCTCACGGGTTAAACCACCCGGACCTAATGCAGAAATACGGCGTTTGTGCGTAACCTCTGAAAGCGGGTTATTTTGGTCCATAAATTGCGAAAGTTGTGAAGAGCCGAAGAACTCTTTCACTGCCGCAGAAATCGGTTTTGCATTGATTAAATCTTGTGGGGTTACGCCATCTAAATCACCTAAAGATAAACGCTCACGTACTGCACGCTCAACACGCACTAAACCAATACGGAATTGGTTTTCTGCCATCTCGCCTACAGAACGGATACGACGGTTACCTAAGTGGTCGATATCGTCCACCTCACCACGACCGTTACGGATCTCAATTAATTTTTTCATCACACCGATGATATCATCGTTGCTTAAAATGCCTGTGCCTTCGCCTTCTGGAATCTCTAAAGAGCGGTTGAATTTCATACGACCTACTGCAGATAAATCGTAACGCTCTGCAGAGAAGAACATATTATCAAATAAGGCTTCTGCCGCTTCTTTTGTTGGTGGCTCGCCCGGACGCATCATACGGTAAATTTCCACTAACGCACTTAAACGGTCGTAAGTTGGATCAACACGTAATGTTTCAGAAATGTATGGACCGTGATCTAAATCGTTGGTAAATAGTACTTCGATCTCTTTATAGCCTGCTGCCGAAAGGTTCGCTAACATCTCCATTGAGATTTCCATATTCGCAGGGCAGATCACTTCACCTGATGATAAATCAACATAATCTTGTGCTGCTACTTTACCGACGATGTACTCAACCGGCACTTCAATTTGGGTAACATTATCTTTTTCTAATGCACGAATATGACGAGCAGTGATACGACGACCCATTTCAACATACACTTTACCGTTTGCCGCAATATCAAATGAAGCTGTTTCGCCTCTTAAACGCTCAGGCACTAACGTCATTAATAATTTGTTATCAACAATTTCAAATTTAACTTTCTCGAAGAATAAATTTAAGATTTCTTCGGTCGTGTAACCTAATGCACGCAAAATGATAGTTGCCGGTAATTTACGGCGGCGGTCAATACGAGCAAATAAGTTATCTTTCGGATCGAATTCGAAATCTAACCAAGAACCACGGTAAGGAATAATGCGTGCGTTATAAAGCACTTTACCTGATGAGTGGGTTTTACCTTTGTCAGAATCAAAGAATACGCCCGGGCTACGGTGTAATTGCGACACGATAACACGCTCGGTACCGTTGATCACAAATGTACCGTTGTCGGTCATTAATGGGATTTCGCCCATATACACGTTTTGCTCTTTAATATCTTTGATTGTACCGGCAGCAGCCTCACGATCGTAAGATACTAAACGCAATTTCACGCGTAATGGTGCAGCATAGGTTGTACCACGGATTTGACATTCACGCACGTCAAACACCGGCTCACCTAATTCGTAAGAAACGTATTGCAATTCAGTTGCACCGTTGTTGCTCACAATCGGGAAAACTGAACGGAATGCCGCTTCTAAACCTTGTTGCCCTTCAGGATCTTTTTCGATAAATTTTTCAAAAGAATCAAGCTGAATTGTTAATAGATAAGGTACGTTCAGAACTTGTGGACGTTTGCCAAAGCTCTTACGGATACGCTTTTTCTCGGAATATGAATATGCCATTTTTTAAGATAGCCTCTGATGTATATTTTGGTTGAGATTACACAATCCGACACGAAAGACTCGGTTGGAAGTGGCATTATAAAAAACTGTACGAGGTGTCATTTTCCAATCGCCAATCAAGCAGTCAAAAATCACTACTGCAAGCGGTCAAATTGGGCAGGAAATTTGCAAATTTTGTTGATTAAAATGACAAAACCAACACTTGCGTTCAAGCACAAAAGGCTGACCGGTCAAGCCGTCAGCCAATTTTTACTAAAAATGGTTGTAAATTATAGCGGATTTTACAAAATTTTACAACAATTTGACCGCTTGTTTTTATGGAAAAATTATTGGGTTTTCTCTTCGTCTTGAGCTAATTTACTACCGAAAAATAGGCTTGCAAAACCGATAGCGAAGATAGAAATTAAGAAATAATAGCCCCATTCACAAAGGTTGATACTTGCTTTATATCCCTCAATCTTTAGTACATTTCCCAATGTCAGAGCATACGCTCCACAAATTGAGATAACAATAAGTACCTTACCCAATAATTCTTTACTCATTTTCCAACCAAAATTTCCGCCTTTAGCTAAATATAGCCCAAATCTAGCAATAGCACATAATCCTAATAAAATACAAAAAAATATCATAATAAATCTCTACTTAGTAAATCGTTTACCAAATTCACCAAAAGTACTACAAATTTCGACAACTTCAGGAATAGAGGATTTTTTTAGAGACTTATTAGAGCAAGCCTCTGCTATCATTTTACTCCCTATTTCTATGTTCTTTTTCTCATCTAATCCTGCTTTAGCTTTCTTGCCAGTTGCATAGAGATACCCTTCAGTCAATTTACCTAAAGCATCATTCTTCCTTGCTGCTTCTCTAGCAACGCTATAAGCCGCATCAAAACCTCCCCCCATTGCAGCAGTAAACGCACTAAATCCCAATACATTAGGCTGATATTTGTCAAATGCTCGATTGAAATCATCGTTAGTATAAGTACCTGATTGCATACCTTGCATAATTTGATCTGGAGTAGCATTCTTAGGAATTGGCTTAGCACTCACCAGAGTCGAAAGAGAAAAGGTTGCAAGGGTGACTAATAAAATAGATTTAAGAAATTGTTTGTACATAATAAATCCTTAGAAATGGTTTAATTAGAGATGTTTTACTTCCTATGTCAATAGGAAGTAAAGGGAGTATACTCCCTTGAAAAATTGATTTTTATTTGTTCAATTTTCCTTAAAGTATTCTAGCGAGAAATTAGAAGAATGATATAAACGATAGGCTACATTTAGTATTCATTAGTAGATTGATAGGTTTATCCCTAAAAACAATACTAGGGGAATGAAAAATGAAACGCTGACCAGCCACCCGATTCGCCATACTTTTGCCAATAATCTTAGAAAAATCCGCCGATTAAAGGATATTTCTCAAGAGGCATTAGCATTTGACGCCGAACTGAGCCGAGCTTATATAAGTGATGTAGAAAGGGGGAAAAGAGCCATCTCAATTGATGCTATGGGGAAAATAGCCGACGCCCTAAACGTCAGCCTAATTGACCTGCTGAAAAGCGATTATTCAGTAGATGATTTGATTCAAAAATAAAAACAAGCGGTCGTTTTTCTTTCGTTTTTTGCAAAATAATCCTAACAAGGGGCAAAATATTTCGCCCCATTCAAATATCAAACACGAAAAAGGGCAAAAAATATTTTGCCCCTACACGTCTAACACGTCCAATCTTGCCAATTTAATGCTTCAATTCGCTCGAACTCTTTGACATTATGCGTTACTAATATCGCATTACAAGCTAAAGCGTGACAAGCAATCCATAAATCATTTCCACCAATCGGCTTGCCTTGTTGCTTCAGTTTATTTGCCCAAACACCATAAAATTCACAGATTTTTTCATTTGGGTAAACAACTGAAATACGTTGTTTCAACTTTTCGATATTCGCTAAGGCTTTTTCCGGATTAGCACTGCCATTTGCTCCTTTGAGCAATTCAGCATAGGTAATAAAGCTCATAACTAATTGATCACTTGGCGTAAGTTGTGCTACACGTTCTGCCACCGCAAGCGGTCGATTTTTCATTAAATAAATCAAAATATTGGTATCAAGCATATAGATCATAAATCATCTCGCTCTTGTGGTGGAGATGTATCACGATCTTCCAATGCCTGAATAAAATCATCATCAAAATCGGAAAATAAAGCCAGAAACTCCATATCGGCTTGAGGTTTCACCGGACGCAAAATAACATCGCCATTCTGCCCTTGTAAAATCTCTACGGTATCTACGTCAAAACGGAAATCAAACGGAATCCTCACCGCTTGGCTATTACCACTTTGGAAGACTTTTGTTCGCATACCACACCTCAATATATACATTAAATATCAAGAGTATATACTATGCTTATTTTTCATTGATTGCAATAGCCGTTTTTATGCACAATAGATATGTTTATCCGATAAACATATCTATTGAAATCTAATAACAAGCGGTCGTTTTTCTTTCGTTTTTTGCAAAAAATCGGATAAAAATCACCGCTTGCAAAAACAAAACCCCGATGTTTCCATCGGGGTCTGTTGAACTTGAAGTTCGGGGAAAGTTAAATCAAAAATTATTTGATTTCTACTTTCGCACCAGCTTCTTCTAATTCTTTCTTAAGTGCTTCAGCTTCACCTTTAGAGATGCCTTCTTTTAACGCTGCAGGTGCTGATTCAACTAAGTCTTTAGCTTCTTTTAAGCCTAAACCTGTTGCACCACGTACTGCTTTGATTACAGCAACTTTGTTTGCACCAGCTTCTGCTAAGATTACGTCGAATTCAGTTTTCTCTTCTGCTGCTGCCGCTGCTGGAGCTGCTGCTGCAACTGCTGCCGCTGCTGAAACGCCGAATTTTTCTTCCATCGCTGTGATTAATTCAACGATTTCTGATACTGATTTAGAAGCAATCGCTTCAATGATTTGTTCGTTAGTTAATGACATAACAATCGATTCCTAAAGTAAATAAAGTTAAACGAATAAAGAAGTACTGCTAAAATTAAGCAGCTGCTTCCATTTGGTCGCGTAATGCTGCAAGAGTGCGAACAAGTTTGCCTGCCGCAGCTTCTTTCATTGTGCCCATTAAACGTGCAATTGCTTCTTCGTAAGTCGGTAATGTCGCTAAGAATGCAACATCTTGTCTTTTACCTTCAAAGGCTGCACCTTTAAGTTCAAACTCTTTGTTTGTTTTCGCAAATTCAGTGAACAAACGTGCTGCTGCACCCGGGTGTTCATTTGAGAATGCGATAAGAGTTGGACCGGTAAACGTATCTGTTAAGCACTCGAATTCTGTGCCTTCCACTGCACGACGTAATAAAGTATTACGTACAACTTGCATTGTAACACCAGCTTCGCGAGCTGCTTTACGTAACTCAGTCATTTTTTCAACTGTTACGCCACGTGAATCCGCAACAACAGCTGAAAGTGCACCTTTGGCAGCTTCGTTTACTTCAGCAACAATCGCTTGTTTGTCTTGAAGATTTAATGCCATTGGTTTTAGCTCCTGATACACTCTACTCTTTCAAGTAGAATTTACAAAAAATCCCAAAAATATCACCGCTTGTTTTACAACAAGTTGCAATCTTCTGAGCCTAAGGTGTACAGAAGCAGAGAATTCTGTCTGTTCACCATCTATGTAGGATAATTAAGTTTTCACCCCTACAGTCTTAGACGGGGCTTAGATTAGGCTAAGCACCATCAGCTTGCTCTCGCAAGTTAAGGTCGCAAATTATACAGATAATCTGCGACCCTGTAAAGTTTTAACTTCTAACGAGAAATTAAAGTGAAGCTTGATCAACCGCTACACCAGCACCCATAGTTGTAGAGATGCTTACTTTCTTGATGAAGATACCTTTAGCAGTTGTTGGTTTAGCTTTAGTTAAAGCCGCTAACAACGCTTGTAGGTTTTCTTTTAATTGCTCAGGTGCGAAGTCTGCTTTACCGATAGTAGTATGGATAATACCATTTTTGTCGTTACGGTAACGGATCTGACCTGATTTTGCATTTTTAACTGCTTCAGCAACGTTTGGAGTTACAGTACCTACTTTCGGGTTTGGCATTAAGCCACGTGGACCTAATACTTGACCTAATTGACCTACAACACGCATTGCATCCGGAGAAGCGATAACAACGTCAAAGTTCATTTCGCCTTTCTTGATTTGCTCTGCAAGATCTTCCATACCCACTAAATCTGCACCCGCTGCTTTCGCTGCTTCTGCGTTAGCACCTTGAGTGAACACCGCAACACGTGCCGTACGACCTGTACCGTGTGGTAATACTGTTGCACCACGTACGTTTTGGTCTGATTTACGAGGATCGATACCTAAGTTTACTGCAACATCAACACTTTCAACGAATTTCGCTGTTGCGAATTTTTTTAACACTTCAACTGCTTCGTTGATGTCATAAGCTTTAGTAGAATCTACACCAGCTTTAATTGCTTTCATTTTTTTAGTCAATTTAGCCATTGTATTATTCCTCTACGATTAAGCCCATTGAACGAGCAGTACCAGCGATTGATTTCATTTTCGTTTCGATAGTTGAACCAGTCATATCTGCTGCTTTAGTTTCAGCGATTTGACGGATTTGCTCTTGAGTAACTGTACCCACTTTATCTTTATTCGGTTTACCAGAACCAGATTTAATACCTACCGCTTTTTTCAGTAATACTGCTGCCGGTGGAGTTTTGGTAACGAATGTGAAAGATTTATCTGCATATACAGTGATAACAACTGGAATTGGTAAACCTTTTTCTAAGCTCTCAGTACGAGCGTTGAATGCTTTACAGAATTCCATAATGTTAACACCTTGCTGACCTAATGCAGGACCAACCGGTGGTGATGGGTTAGCCATACCCGCTGCAACTTGCAGTTTAACGTAGGCTTGGACTTTTTTTGCCATTTTAGTTTCCTTTATTGTGGGTGATAACGCTGAAAATCAGCTCCCCTGTGGTTTGTTTTACATAAAAATACGAGCCAAACGGCTCGTATGAGGGCAGTATTATAATGAGTCGGCGAACGTTTTTCAAGCAGATTTTCTATTTTGCAAGAAATCAATGAAAATGAACCGCTTGCTATTTCGCTTTTGCAGAATGTTGCGTATTTTTGACCGCTTGTTGTGCATTGGCTGATGTCATAAAGCAGAATGCAACAATAGCGGAAAAAGTCAATTGAGCTAGTTTTTTCATAAAGTCCTCTCATAGGTTGTGGTATGTTACCGCTACAAATTCTATTCAATATTTATGACACTTTAATGACAACAAACAATAAAAAAACAAAACCCCGCATTTGCGGGGTTATTAATAAATTTGTCTAAATTAAGACTGTTTCTCAACCTGACCAAATTCAAGCTCAACCGGTGTTGCACGACCGAAAATTGATACAGACACTTTCAAGCGACCTTTTTCGTAATCCACTTCTTCTACTGTACCGGCAAAGTCTGCGAATGGACCTTCTGTTACTCGAATGCTTTCGCCCGGCTGGAATTCTTTTCTGTGGCGTGGTTTTTCTGCCGTTTCTTGAACACGGTTTAGAATGCGATCAGCTTCACGCTTGGTAATTGGTGCAGGACGATCCGCCGTACCGCCAATAAAGCCCATTACACGCGGAACACTTTTTACTAAGTGCCAGGTATCGTCATTCATTTCCATTTCCACTAACACATAGCCGGGGAAGAATTTACGCTCAGTTTTACGGCGTTTGCCACCAACATTTTCTACAACTTCTTCGGTTGGCACTAATACTTCGCCAAACTGCTCTTCCATTTTATGAAGTTTGATGTATTCGCGTAATGTTACTGCCACACGGTTTTCAAAACCTGAAAATGCTTGTAATACATACCAGCGTTTTGAGCTGCTTTCTTTTGCTTCTACTTCACTCATTTTAGAACCTTAAATTTGTTAAAAATGTAATTAATGCCACAATAATTGAATCAATACCCCATAGCACTAACGCAACAACCACACACATTGCAAGTACGATTAACGTGGTTTGCGTCGCTTCAGAGCGAGTTGGCCAAATAATTTTGCGAAGCTCTGTACGAGAATCTTTTATAAAATGAATTGCTTTTTGACCTTGATTAGTAATAGCTGCGAGTGCTACTGCTCCAATCAATAAAACCACCAATAAAAGCACTCGAACAATTAATGAAAAGTGTGATGCAAAATAAGTATTTCCTACTGCTGCAACCACTAAAAGTGCAATGGATAACACCCATAATACGGTATTTACACCTTTACTTTTTGCCCCTTTGTGTTCCACTTGTTCAAGGGACTTTGTTTTAATCTCAGTAGCCATATATAACCTAGAAATGAATAAAAAAATCGAACATTTATTTTTAAAGCGTTAAATTCTATCATTTTCTACAAAAGTTGCCACGATCTTTTATACATTTTTCGCTAAATTTCTTTTAAAAAGCGATCAGTTTACTACATAACCTCCACTTACCTGCCTAATCACACCTAATAATTCCAATCCCAGCAATTCCACCAAAAGGGCTTCTATCGGCATTTCTACTGCTTTTGCTAAATCATCAATAGAAATCGGGTCTAGGTTAATATGTTGATAAATTTGCTGCTGACAAGCGGTCAGATTTGGCAAATCTTTTGCAAAAAATTTCTCTCTTTCAACCGCTTGTAAAGGCTTACTTACTGATAGTGAAGGCTTATCAAATAAAGAGATTTGCTGTGGTTGGTATTGATGACTAATAGCTTCTAAAATATCTGCGACAGTTTCCACTAACAACGCCCCTTCTTTAATTAATTTATGGCAACCTTGAGCATACGGGTTTTGCACCGCATTCGGTAAGGCAAAAACTTCTCTCCCTTGCTCCAACGCATAGCGAGCAGTAATCAATGATCCGCTATTGATAGTTGCTTCAATCACTAAAGTGCCGAGCGATAAACCGCTGATAATCCGATTACGACGAGGAAAATTTTCTGCCATCGGTGGCTGATTGGGTGAAAACTCTGACACCAACGCACCACCTAAATCCACAATCTGCTCCGCTAATCTTTTATGCCGTGCAGGATAAACCTGATTTAAACCACTCCCCAAAACTGCAATGGTGATGCCTTGTTGTTCAACCACTTTTTTATGGGCAAAACCATCAATGCCAATCGCTAATCCGCTGGTTATGGCTAGATTATGTTGAGTGAGTTGTTCGGCAAACTGTCCAGCCCAATATTCTCCATAAGGGGAATAATCTCGACTACCTACAATTGCAATTTGTGGTAATGTAAGACTTTCTACTGCCCCTTTTATATAAAGCAGCGGTGGTGCAGTGGAAATTTGACGTAAAAGAAACGGATAGCTCTCATCAAACAATGTGATAATTCGTTGGTTTTCTTGTTCCTCCCAAGTAAGGGATTGCTCAATCCAATTTTTATCCGGATTAAACCAACGTTGAATTTGCTTTTCATTCCAGCCCATTTGCTTAAGCTGCAATTTGTCATAATCGCAAAATTGAGCAAAATCAACCTCGCTTAATAATCGCCCAATCCGCTGTGCCCCAAATTGCGGAACTTGTAATAATCGTAATAAATTGTATTGATATGCCATTTTTATTCCTCAATATTTCCCTAATAATAAGAAAAGGTTTAAAATAGCCAAACGAATTTTTTAAACTTTTCGAGAGAGATCACAAAAATGGCTGTATTAGAGGTTGTACTCTACCCTGATGAAGGGCTTGCAACAATGTGCGAACCTGTAGAACAGGTTGATGAAGAATTAAATCGTTTTATTGATGATATGTTTGAAACAATGTATGAACACGAAGGCATCGGTTTAGCCGCACCGCAAGTGGGCGTATTAAAACGTGTGATTACGATTGATATTGAAGGCGATAAAACCAACCAAGTGGTTCTCATCAACCCTGAAATATTAGAAAGTAGTGGCGAAACAGGTATTGAAGAGGGCTGCCTCTCCATTCCAGGACACCGTGCCCTAGTGCCACGCAAAGAAAAATTAAAAGTGAAAGCCTTAAACCGTAAAGGCGAGGAAATTATCTTTGAGGCAGACGACTTATTCGCCATTTGCATTCAACACGAAATCGACCACTTAAACGGTGTGCTATTCGTGGATCATATTTCCGCTCTCAAACGCCAACGCATTAAAGAAAAAATGCAGAAGCTGAAAAAGCAGATTGCGAGAGCAAAATAAGTATCTACAAGCGGTTAAAAAAGCGTAAAAATTTGCAAATTCAATGCAATAAAACCATAATAAATAAAGTTGAACAGTTAAAAAGGATAGAAAAATGATTATCGTAACCGGTGGTGCCGGAATGATCGGCAGCAATATTATCAAAGCGTTAAATGAAATCGGTCGTAAAGATATTTTAGTGGTAGATAACCTGAAAAATGGCGAAAAATTTATCAATTTAGTGGATTTAGATATTGCCGACTACTGCGATAAAGAAGATTTTATTGCTTCTATTATTGCTGGTGATGATTTTGGCGAGATTGATGCGGTTTTCCATCAAGGTGCTTGCTCGGCAACCACCGAGTGGGACGGCAAATACTTAATGCAAAATAACTACGAATATTCAAAAGAGTTATTGCATTTCTGTTTAGACCGCCAAATTCCGTTTTTCTATGCCTCAAGTGCTGCAACTTATGGCGGACGCTCTGATAATTTCATCGAAAAACGTGAATTTGAAAGTCCGTTAAATGCCTACGGATACTCAAAATTCCTATTTGACGAATATGTCCGCCGTATTCTGCCAGAAGCGGAATCACCTGTCTGTGGTTTCAAATATTTCAACGTTTACGGACCTCGTGAACAACACAAAGGTTCGATGGCAAGTGTAGCATTCCACCTCAATAATCAAATGCTAAAAGGCGAAAACCCGAAATTATTCGCAGGTTCTGAGCAGTTCTTGCGTGATTTTGTTTATGTAGAAGATGTGGCAAAAGTCAATCTTTGGGCGTGGCAAAACGGTGTATCGGGTATTTTCAACCTTGGAACAGGTAAAGCAGAGTCATTTGAAGAAGTGGCGAATGCGGTAATCAAATACCACGGCAGAGGCGAAATTGAAACGATCCCATTCCCAGAACACTTAAAATCTCGCTACCAAACTTTCACACAAGCAGATCTCACGAACTTACGAGCTGCCGGCTACACAGGTAAATTTAAAACTGTGGCAGAAGGTACGGCGGAGTATATGGTTTGGTTGAATCGTAAGTAACTATATCTCTTTGTAAATAAAAAATAGCGGTCATTTTCTTGTAAAATTTTACAAAAAAACGACCGCTTGTTATTTATACTATATCACCTATTTTACAGAAGAATACTTCCCACAAACGAAAGACCGAAACCAACTAATCCAATTAGTGTTTCTTGTACTGTCCACGTTTTAAACATAGTCTTGGTATCAATTTCCAAGAAACGGCTTACTAACCAGAAACCACTGTCATTAACGTGAGCCAAAACAGTTGCACCAGATGCAATCGAAATTATGATAAAACATAAATCAAATTCACTTAAACCTGTGCTTGCTGCAACCATAGGTGCAATCAATGCAGAAGTAGTGGTAATTGCAACTGTCGCTGACCCTTGAGCCACCCTAAGAGCAGTAGAAATTAAGAATGCAGTTACTATGATTGGCATTCCAGTATCAGCAAATAAGTTAGCTAATACGTCTCCGATACCGCTTGCACGTAGTACACCACCAAACATACCGCCAGCACCCGTTACTAAAACAATACCGCAAATCGGTCCTAATGCGTTATCACAAATTTTTTCAATTTGTTCAACACTACGTTGTTCTTTTAATAAAAAGATCGTAACTAATAAACTAATAAGCAAAGCAACTGGCGTTTTACCAATTAAACGTAAACTTTGCACCCATAATGCTGATCCATCTACAACTTTTGCAACTGATAAAGTATTCAAAACAGTATCTAACATTATTAAACATAATGGCATTAATAAAATAACTAATACCTTTCTAAAACTTGGTGGGTTTAATACGGCTGTTTCATTAATTGGTGCGGAGTTTAAAAACGCTTTTGGAATAGGTAATTCAAATTTTTTGCCTAAATAAGTACCGTATAAATAAGCTGCAAAATACCATGTTGGAATTGCCAAAACTAAGCCCACAATGGTAAGTAAGCCAATATTAGCTCCTAATAACTCTCCTGATGCTACAGGACCAGGGTGAGGAGGTAAGAAAGCGTGAGTTACAGCAAATGCCCCCGCTGCTGGGAAAGCATAACGGAATAATGAGCCACCAAACTGTTTTGCTACACTAAAAATAATTGGTAGCATTACAACTAAACCAGCATCAAAGAAAATTGGGAAACCAAATAAGAAAGATGCTACACCAAGTGCAAAGGGTGCTCTTTTCTCACCAAACTTGTTAATTAGAGTATCAGCTAATACTTTTGCACCACCTGTAATCTCTAATAAACGCCCTATCATTGCACCAAATCCAACTAGTAATGCAACGGCAGCCAATGTATTACCAAATCCACCTAGAAGTGTAGGCAGAATCTTATCTACAGGTATTCCAGTTACAATAGCAGTGAGTAAACTAACTAAGACTAAAGCAACAAAAGCATGTACTTTAAATTTGATGATAAGTAGCAATAGCAATGCTATTGACGCAATTAAAACAAAAATTAACATAAATTATTCCTTAATAATAAAATTAAACGGCAGCAAGCATACCGCCATCAACAAAGAGTAAATGTCCATTTACAAAATCTGAGGCTTTAGATGATAGGAAAACGGCTGTTCCAATTAGCTCTTCAGGATTTCCCCAACGAGCAGCAGGTGTACGTTTACATAACCAGTCAGAAAATTCCTTATTTTCAACTAAAGGACGAGTTAATTCAGTTTTAAAATAACCTGGAGCAATACCATTCACCTGAATATTATAGCGAGCCAACTCTACACACATCCCTCTCGTTAACATTTTTACTGCTCCTTTAGAGGCTGCATATGGAGTGATTGTGTCTCTTCCTAACTCACTTTGCATCGAGCCGATGTTAATAATTTTTCCTGATTGTCGCTTAACCATATAACGAGCAACAGCCTGAGAAACAATAAATACCGATTTTTGATTAACCTTAATAACCTCATCATATTCTTGCTCAGGGAAATCACAGAATGGATAACGGCGTTGTATACCTGCATTATTAATTAAAACATCTATTGTTCCTATATTGCTTTCAATATAGTCTATTGCTTGATGTACTGCTTGTGTATCAGTAACATCAAAAGCAACTGCATGAGCTTTCAATCCTTTGGCATTAAGTTCATCAGCTACTAATTGAGATTTTTCTTGATTGGTACTATTAATAATAACTTCAGCACCATATTCCGCCACACCCTCAGCTAACAAACGCCCAATGCCTCTAGCTGAGCCTGTAATTAAGATTCGTCTATTTTTTAAAGAAAATAAATCACGCATCATTGCCTCCCGGTTATGCAAATGTTAGCTGAATTTTTGAAATTTCATTTTTATTGCCTGCTTGCTGTAGTGCAGTTTCCAGCTGCTCAAAAGAATATACAGCAGAAAGTAATGGTAGCGGATTAACTTTACCCGAACCTAGCCATTCCACAGCAGTATTAAACTCTTCAACAAAACGGAAAGAGCCTTTCCAATTAATTTCTTTGGCAATAAGTGTCATCATATTAAATTCAGGAATAGGTGCTCCCATACCAATTTGCACTACAGTTCCTTTTGCTTTAGTTACTAATAAGCAACGTTCTACTGAAGATGAATGTCCCGATGCTTCAAACGAAACATCAAACTCACCTTTATGCTTTAAGTAGTCAGAAAAATCACTATTTATTGCGTGTAATACTTTGGTTGCTCCCATTTCTAATGCTAGATCTAAGCAACGTTGACTAATATCAGCACAAATAATTTCAGTTGCACCAAGAGCTTTTACAGCAGCAACAGTCAAACATCCAATAGGTCCCACACCGGAAATAAATACTTTTTTACCTTGTAAATCTCCACCCTGTTTGGCAGCATGAATAGTGACGGCTAATGGCTCTGCAAATGCCATAATATCGTCAGAAACTTCTTGGGGATAGGGAATACATTGTGTGTCATCTACCACTTTATACTGAGTAAATCCTCCATCAACGTGAGGGTTATACATCGCACTCCCAAAGAATCTCATTGTTTCACATTGATTAGTTTCCCCACTCAAACAATATTTACAATTGAAACAAGGCTTACTCGGATTAATAGCAACTTTCTGCCCTTCAAATAACGCTCGAGAGTTAGTTTTTACAACTTTACCGATGACTTCGTGCCCTAAAATCATAGGGTGCTTAATTTCAAAGTTACCAACTTTTCCATGTTCATAATAGTGAAGATCTGAACCACAAATTCCTCCTCGTGTAATTTGCACCAATGTTTGTCCTTGATTTTGTTCATCAAAGTTAATTTCTTGTGAAACAACATCAACTGACTTTTTTCCTTTCACAACACAGGATAAGGTAGATATTTTCATAGCATTTTCCCTCATATAAATGTTATCGGTAACATATATAAAAATTAATAAATAGTAAACGGTTGCGTAATTTTTATTTTAAATTTGTGATCTACTTCAAATTTTGCGTAAATATCAGATGATTTTTCGTTTTAAACTGCTAAATTAAGCTCAAATAAGAGTTACCGATAACATAGGAGCAGACAATGTCTCAAGGAAAAGCATTTATCTTAATGGGGGTATCCAGCACAGGTAAAACCTCTGTTGGTACGGCTGTTGCACAGAAATTAGGGTTGAAATTGATTGATGGGGATGATCTTCACCCTCGTGCGAACATAGTGAAAATGGCAAGTGGTACACCGCTAAATGATGATGACCGCCGCCCGTGGTTAGAGCGAATTAACGATGCCGCTTTCAGCCTAGAACAGAAAAGCGAAAAAGGGATTATTGTCTGCTCGGCATTAAAGAAAAAATATCGTGATCAAATCCGCGAGGGCAATGCTGATGTAAAATTCCTATTCCTAAACGGCTCATTTGAGCTGGTGCTGGAACGAATGAAACAACGCAAAGGACATTTTATGAAACCCGAAATGTTGCAAAGCCAGTTCAACACTCTCGAAATTCCACAAGCAGACGAACCGGATGTGCTCTTTATTGATATCGACGGTAGTTTTGAAGAAGTGGTGGAGAGATGTGTGGAGGCGGTTAAACCATTGTTAGCCAAATAACACCGTAGGGGCAAATTACAATTTGCCCCTACACACTCTCTCCCAAATGAATCTGATACCCCAAATTGATGATCGGGCTTTGTTGCGGTATGCCGTGAATGCGGTTGAGCAATTCTTGTGCTGCCACTCTGCCCATTTGTAAGCGAGGGGTAATCACGCTGGCAAGCTGTGGAGTAAGGGATTGCCCAACATCGTGTCCGTGAAAGCCGGCGATTTTGATCTGTTCCGGCACAGCGATGCCTAAACGTTGACATTCAAATAATGCTCCGATGGCTAAGTCGTCATTGGTACAGAACACACCATCTAGCTGCGGTTGTTGAGCTAGAGCTTGGCGGAGTTGTTCTGCTCCGAGCGTAAAAGAGGAATGCTCTTCGGTCGTGATATTCAATGGTGTCAAACCGTGTTTTTGCATCGCCTGCTCGTAGCCCTGCATTTTAAGCTGAGAGCGTTTGTCCATTCTCGCCCCGAAATAGGCAATATAGCGGCTGCCTCGATTGATCATCGTTTCCACCATCGCTTGTGCTGCAGAAATATTGTCAAATCCGACCGCTTGTTGAATACCGCCTTCGCACTCCATAATCTCAATCACTGGAATGCGAGCGACTTCCAGCATTTTCAACGTGCGGGCGGAATGATGATTTTCAGAGAGAATAATGCCATCAATATTATAAGAAAGCAGCGATTCAATCCGTTTCTCTTCCTTCTCTTCGCTATAACCGTAGTGAGCAAGCATTGTCTGATAGCCCGCCTTGTCGGTAATCTGTTCAATGCCTTTGATCACATCTGCAAATACTTGGTTGGTAAGAGAGGGAACAAGCACGCCAATCGCTCTACTTTTGGCGTTCGAAAGAATATCAGGGGCTCGATTCGGAATGTAACCAAACTGCTCAATCGCTTGTGCAATGCGTTCACCGGTCTCTTTCGCTACCGTATTCGGATCTCGCAAAAAACGGCTGACGGTCATTTTGGTAATACCGAGATGGGAGGCAATATCTTGCAAAGTGGGGCGTTTGTGTTTGGTCATTTAGAATACATTGAGTAATAAAAAATATTGCTCATTATATGCAAAATTTTGCGTAAAAACGACCGCTTGTAACTACTCTTCCCGAAACTCTTTCGGGGTTTTGCCAAATTCTTTTTTAAACACCGCATAGAAATACTGTAGGGAAGGATATCCGCACACATTGGCAATCTCTTGGGTCGAAATATCAGTAAATTTGAGCATATATCTTGCTCGAGCCAGCTTTTCCTCGTGGATAACTTGATGAATGGTTTTGTTCATCTCCTCTTTAAAACGCTGCTCGAGGTTGGAACGAGAAATTTTAAGGTGATCCAATACCTGTTCTACCTTGATCCCCTGACAAGCCCGATGGCGAATGTAGTGCATTGCCTGAATAACCAGCGGATCTTGCAAAGAACGGTAATCGGTGGAACGGCGTTCTTCCACTTTCAGCGGAGGGATCAAAATCGGTTTAAATGAAACAGGCAGATCGTTTAGTTTGCGATAAAGCAACTTCGCTGCGTGATAGCCAATTTGTGTTGTGCCTTGTGTAACAGAGGAAAGAGAAACACGAGAGAGATATTGAATCAGCTCTTCGTTATCAATACCAATCACACAAAGCTGCTCCGGCACAGCAATTTTTAGGTGCTCGCAAGTTTGTAAAAGGTGTCTGGCTCTAGCATCTGTTACCGCAATAATTCCTGTGTGAGGCGGCAAGGTTTGCAGCCATTCACCGAGTTTCGTTTGCAGTTCGAGCCAGTTATCGGAATGAGTTTGGTCGCCAATGTAACAATTCGGTTGATGTTCATATTTTTCCATCAGCTGAATAAAAGCGTTTTGACGCTCTACCGCCCAATGTTTTTCCGTTTCTGCCGGGTAGCCATAAAAAGCAAACTGATTAATGCCTTTTTGCTTTAGGTGTAGAAATGCTGCTTCCACCAACGCATAGTTATCGGTTGCGACATAAGGTACTTTCGGGTAAAAATCAGGATTTTGATAAGAACCGCCCACGCCGACAATCGGTACATTAATGCCTTTTAGCAACTCAACGGTTTCAGGATCGTCAAAATCGGCAATAATACCGTCAATGGAGAGGCTTTCAATGGTATTTTTATGATAGACAAAATCATCTTCAATAAAAATATCCCAAGAGCATTGAGAAGCCTGAATAAACTGCCCAATCCCTCGCATTACGCCACGATCGTAAATTTTATTTGCATTAAAAAGCAGGGCGATTTTATGATATTGCTCTGTCATTGTTCCCCTCCGTGAATAGAATAATATTAAATCAAAATCGGGGAACAAGCAAAAGCCACGAAAATTCGTGGCTTTTTCCTATTAACAACTACCATAAATTGTGTACGTCCGGGCGAATCAATCTGTTATAAATCTCCGCCACTTTTTGCATCTGTTGTTCTGTTAATAGTGGGAAGGCATCAACTTCCGCATTAGTGATCACTTGTGAAACTTTACTTGCCCCCGGAATCACGGTACTCACCGCATCATTCATCAATACCCAACGTAATGCGTGAGGAATTAAATCTTCCGTACCGAATAAGGCTTTCAGCTCTTCTACTGCTTGTAAGCCAAGTTGATAATCCACACCGGAGAAAGTTTCGCCTTTATCAAAGGCTTCACCTTGTCGGTTGAATGTGCGGTGATCATCTTTGCCAAATTGTGTGCTAGCACTGTATCTGCCGGTTAATAAACCACTTGCTAACGGCACTCGGGCAATGATGCCCACATCTTTTTGCTGTGCGGTTGGGAAAAGTTGCTCCAACGGTTTTAGACGGAACATATTGAAGATGACTTCCATTGCGGCAATATCGTAATCCATTGCCAGCAAACCTTCTTCGACAGTTTCGATACTCACACCGTAGTCGATCAATTTTCCGCTAGACTTAAGCTGTTCCAATTTTGCAAAAATCTCATCATTGCGATACACCGAGGTTGGCGGGCAATGGAGCAAAATCATATCTAACTTTTCTGTACCTAAACGGCTTAAACTACCCTCAACAAACTTTTCGATTGCCTGTGGCGTGTACATTTCAGCTGTATGTGGATTTAACGCTCGCCCACACTTGGTTACCACATAGAAAAAGTCAGGATATTTTTTCAAGATTTCGCCAATCGCTTTCTCGCTTTGCCCGTTGTTATACACATCAGCCGTATCAATAAAATTTATGCCTTGCTCATAGGCGGTTTCTAAAATTGCCATCGCCTCTTGGTGATTAAACGGATCGCCCCATTTCGTCCCAAGCTGCCAAGTACCTAAACCGATTTCCGACACCATTTTGTTGGTTTTACCAAATCTGCGTTGTTTCATAAGTATCTCCGCTGAGTGAAAGTGATGTTTCTGTTTCAAAACAATTTAGGGCTATTAAAGATTTACATTTATATCATTCTAGACAAGCGGTCGTTTTTTGCAAATTTTTTACAAAAAACGACCGCTTGTATCAGGGGAGCAATTAGGCTTTTTTCTTGCTTATTGTATCCACCCAAACCGCAAGTAGTAAAATCGCACCTTTTACGATATATTGCCAGAAAGTTGGCACATCAAGCATACTCATTCCGTTATCCAGTAAGGCGATGATAAATGCTCCGATGACTACGCCGTAAATTGTGCCGATACCACCAGCTAAGCTTGCTCCACCAATCACACAGGCAGCAATCGCATCTAATTCAGCATTTTGTCCTGCGGATGGAGCCCCAGCTCCTAAGCGAGAGCTTAAAATCAAGCCTGCGATAGCAACTAATAATCCGTTTAGTGCGAAAATCGACAGTTTGACTTTTTCAACCGAAATACCTGAGAGACGTGCAGCATCAATGTTACCACCAATCGCATAAACGTGGCGACCGAAGGCAGTTTTACGAGCTAGGAATGTACCTGCAATCGCTAATACTACTAATACCAATACCGGGAATGGTACGCCACGATAATCATTGAGCAGATAAATTGCCCCTAATACAATCATCGCTACAATGCCATATTTGAAGGTTTCTTTTGGGAAAGTCGGAACGGTTAAATTAAGTTTTTGTCTTGCCTTACGTTGGTAGCTACCCCAAGCAATAAAGCAGAGAATACCGATTGTGCCTAAAATCATACCGACCATATCAGGCAAGTAGCCTTGACCGATAGTTGTCATCTCTTCGCTAATAGGCGAAACCGTTGTACCGTTGGTGATACCGACTAAGATGCCACGAAATGCCAACATACCTGCAAGGGTTACAATAAAAGATGGTACTTTTTGATAAGCCACCCACCAGCCGTTCCACGCCCCGATCATCAAGCCTAAAACAAGTGTAACCGCAATGGTTAGCGGTAAAGGCCAACCCCACCAGACATTACTGATCGCAGCAAAGCCGCCAAGTAAACCCATTAGTGAACCAACAGATAAGTCAATTTCAGCGGAAATAATCACAAATACCATACCAATGGCAAGAATACCTGTAATGGAAGTTTGGCGTAGCAGGTTAGAAATGTTTCTGGCACTTAAATAGGCACCATCTGTTGCAATTGAGAAAAAACTCATAATCACCACGATGGCAATCAGCATAATATAGACTTGTAAATTGATTGATTTTAACTTGTTCATAGATTACTCCTTGAGTGCCGCTTCCATCACTTTTTCTTGGGTTAAATTTTGGTTGATGAGGTTTGCTTTGATTTTGCCCTCGTGCATTACTAACACACGGTCGCTAATGCCTAATACTTCTGGCAATTCGGAAGAGATCACAATAATCGCCATTCCTTCTTGAGCTAATTGATTGATGAGTTTATAAATTTCATATTTCGCCCCCACATCAATGCCTCGTGTCGGCTCGTCTAAAATTAAGATTTTCGGATTGAGCAGCAAACATTTTGCTAAAATCGCCTTTTGTTGATTACCTCCACTTAACCGCCCAATGGCTAATTCAGGTGAGGAAGTTTTCACTTTTAGTTTGGCAATAGATTGGTTGATAATGGTCTCTTCAAGCGGTTCATTTATCACTTTTTTTCCAAAACAAAATTGCGGCAATGCAGAGAGAGTAATATTTTTGCCTACTCCCATAATCGGTACAATACCGTGTTTTTTACGATCTTCTGGCACCATTACAATGTGATTTTCAATGGCTTGAGCACAATTTTTGATTTTTATTTTTTGGTTATTGAGATAAATATCAGCCTGATATTTCCCTTGATAAGAGCCAAAAATACATTGTGCCATTTCGGTTCGTCCTGAACCGACCAAACCTGCCACACCTAAAATTTCGCCTTTGTGTAGTACAAAATTAGCATTATCTACCCGCTTGATATGTGTGTTAGTTGGGTGCCAAGCAGTAATATTTTCAACACGCAAAATTTCTTCGCCAATCTCGTGCGGTTCGTGTGGATAGAGCGAGGTAATTTCACGCCCAACCATCATCGTGATAATGTCATCTTCACTCATACCGATTGCCGAGCGAGTGCCGATATGTTCGCCATCACGGATCACGCAAATTTTGTCAGAAATGGCTTTGACCTCGTTCAATTTGTGAGAAATATAAACGCAAGCAATGTTATGAGCTTTTAAGTCTTTAATTAAATTAAGCAGAATATCGGTTTCTTTTTCAGTAAGAGAGGCGGTTGGTTCGTCCAAAATCAATAAACGTACCTGTTTGTTCAATGCTTTGGCAATTTCGACTAATTGTTGTTGCCCTAAGCCTAACTCTCCTACTTTGGTGTTTGGGTCAATATCCAGCTGCACTTGCTCTAACAAGGTTTTACAACGTAGATACATTTCGTTGTCATCTGTAACACCTGATTTGGTAATTTCATTCCCTAAAAACATATTCTCCAAAATCGACATATTTTTTACTAAGGTCAATTCTTGGTGAATAATGGAAATGCCTTTCTCTTCAGTATCTTTAATATTTTTGGCAATCAGTTTTTCGCCGGAAAAATAGATTTCCCCTTCATACTCACCGGCAGGATAAATGCCACACAATACTTTCATTAAGGTTGATTTGCCTGAACCATTTTCACCACACAAAGAAAGTATTTCACCGGTTTCAAGGGAAATTGAAATATTATTTAATGCAACAACATCACCAAATTTTTTGGTGATATTCTTCATCTCTAATAATTTCGCCATAACTTATCCCCTTCAAAATATGGCAAGGAATACTCCTTGCCATCTTAAACGATAGAATTAATCTTTATTTATTAATAGCTTCTTTTGTGTGGAAACCATCTTTAATCACCGTTTCATCAATGTTATCTTTAGTTACCACAACAGGCTCTAATAAGAATGCAGGAACTTCTTTAGCACCATTATTCAATTGTGCATTAGATTCCACTTTATCACCTTTACCTAATGCAACAGAGATTTCGGCTGCTTTATCTGCTAAATTCGTGATAGGTTTATACACAGTCATCGTCTGTGTACCCGCGATAATGCGTTTAATCGCCGCTAAGTCAGCATCTTGACCAGAAATTGCCACTTTGCCTGATAAACCTTGAGCACTTAATGCTTGGATTGCACCACCTGCAGTGGCATCGTTTGAAGCCACTACTGCATCAATGTTGTTTTTATTGGCGGTTAAAGCATTTTCCATAATTTGTAATGCTTTCTCGGCTAACCAAGAATCTACCCATTGATCGCCCACCACTTTAATTTTTCCGCTATCAATATGTGGTTGTAGCACTTTCATTTGCCCTTTACGGAATAACTTCGCATTGTTATCCACCGGTGAACCACCCATTAAGAAATAATTCCCTTCTGGTTTTTGCTCGATAATGCTTTGTGCTTGTAACTCACCCACTTTTTCGTTATCGAATGAAACATAAAAATCAATATCTGCGTTATTAATTAGACGGTCATAAGCTAAAACTTTAACACCTTCTTTTTTCGCTTCGGCAATTACGTTTGATAACACTTCGCCGTTAAACGGAATAATCACTAATACATCAATATCTTTATTTAACATATTCTCAATTTGAGAAATTTGAGCGGTCGCATCGCCATTTGCGGATTGCACAAACACTTTTGCACCTAAGGCTTCTGCTTTATTCACAAAAATATCTCTATCTTTTTGCCAACGCTCTAAACGTAAATCATCGATAGACATACCGATTTTTAGATCTTTAGCAATCGCTGAGTGGCTAAATACCATTAAAGTGGCGGCAGCAACTGCTAATAATTTGGACTTAAGTTTCATAGTTCACCTCATTGGTTGTAAAAATAATGTTCGAGCCTATTCTTGCTCGTTCAAAGTCTGTTCTGATTTCAAATGAAGTTCAATTATCATATTTCTCAACACTATTACGATTTTTCACTTTTGTGATCTACGCCACATTAACCAATAATCGAAATTAAAAAACGAAATATCGTAATTGAATGGTTTTGATAATTCTCCGATGATGTCGCCGAAACATCATTTTTCCAATACATAGGAGCATTGTTATGTCTAACTATTTCGACAAAATCTCAAAAGTACAATACAAAGGGGCAAACTCAACCAATCCTTTCGCATTCAAACACTACAATCCAAATGAAGTGATTTTAGGCAAAACAATGGCAGAACATTTGCGTTTAGCGGTTTGCTATTGGCATACATTCTGCTGGACAGGCAACGATATGTTTGGTGTCGGTTCATTGGATCGCAGCTGGCAAAAAACAGGCGATTTACTTGCAGGTGCGAAACAAAAAGCGGAAATTGCCTTTGAATTTTTCCAAAAATTAGGCGTGCCTTATTACTGTTTCCACGATGTGGATATCGCCCCTGAAGGCAATAATTTCAAAGAATATCTCCATAACTTCAACACCATTGTAGATATTTTAGAGCAAAAACAAGCAGAAACTGGCGTGAAATTATTGTGGGGTACAGCAAACTGCTTTACCAACCCTCGCTATATGTCGGGAGCCTCAACCAATCCAAATCCGGAAGTGTTTGCTTGGGCAGCGGCACAAGTCTTTACCGCAATGAACGCGACAAAACGCTTAGGCGGTGAAAACTATGTGTTATGGGGCGGACGTGAAGGTTATGAAACTTTACTCAACACCGACTTAAAACGTGAGCGTGAACAAATCGGTCGCTTTATGCAATTAGTGGTAGAACATAAACATAAAATCGGCTTTAAAGGCACATTACTCATAGAACCAAAACCACAAGAGCCAACCAAACACCAATACGATTACGATGTCGCAACCGTTTATGGTTTCTTAAAACAGTTCGGTTTAGAAAATGAAATCAAAATGAACATTGAAGCCAACCACGCGACACTTGCAGGGCATACATTCCAACACGAAATTGCAACTGCAACGGCATTAGGTATCTTCGGTTCTATCGATGCAAACCGTGGCGACCCGCAATTAGGCTGGGATACCGACCAATTCCCGAACAGCGTGGAAGAAAACACCTTGGTAATGTACGAAATCTTAAAAGCTGGCGGTTTCACCACTGGTGGTTTCAACTTTGATGCGAAAATCCGCCGTCAAAGTACCGACCCTTATGATTTATTCCACGCACACATCGGGGCAATGGACGTGTTAGCCCTCTCCCTTAAACGTGCAGCGAAAATGATTGAAGACCAAGCGTTACAAAAAGTAGTGGATAACCGCTACGCAGGCTGGAACCAAGATCTTGGTCAGCAAATCTTAACAGGCAAAGCCAGCCTTGAAGATCTTGCTAGAATCATAGAAACCCAAGACTTAGATCCAAAACCGGTTTCAGGTCAGCAAGAATATTTAGAAAATTTAGTGAATAGCTATATTTATCGTTAATCTACAAGCGGTTGTTTTTTGTAAAAAATTTGCAAATTTAAGCTCGATCTGATCCCCCTCTTTAGCAAAGAGGGGTTAGGGGAGATTTGGCAGGAGTGATTAGCGAAGTGAGAAAAAGATAACTTCACTATTTTTAAATTTGCTTCAATACTTTTATCTTATATCTATTTTCTCCGTTTATTTCTTCTGCCAAATCTCCCCCTCCCCTCTTTGCTAAAGAGGGGTGATAGATCTCCAAAACGTTAAATTGCAAATTTCCCGAATAAAATGACCGCTTGTATTCAATGACAAAGGAATATTTATGTATATTGGAATTGATCTTGGTACTTCTGGGGTTAAAGTCGTTCTACTGGATGAAACCCAACACATTGTTGCAATCACCCAAAAACCTCTCCCTATTTCCCGCCCACAGCCATTGTGGTCTGAACAAAACCCACAAGATTGGTGGAATGCCGCCAATGAAGCAATGCTTGAGCTAGCCTCTCAACAGGATTTAAATGGTGTGAAAGCTATCGGCTTAACCGGGCAGATGCACGGAGCGACCTTGCTAGACAATGCTGACAATGTACTTTCCCCTGCAATTTTATGGAATGACGGACGCAGTTTTGCTGAATGCGAAGAGTTGGAAAAACTAGTGCCAAACAGCCGTGAAATCACAGGCAATCTGATGATGCCAGGCTTTACCGCCCCGAAATTGCGTTGGGTGGAGAAACACTTACCAAATGTAGCGGAAAAAGTGAGTAAAGTGTTGTTGCCGAAAGATTATTTAAGGCTCTTAATGACAGGCGAATACGCTTCTGATATGTCCGATGCATCAGGCACAATGTGGCTTGATGTGGGGAAACGGGATTGGAACAAATCGCTACTGAATGCTTGCGGATTAGACATTGAAAATATGCCGAAACTGTTTGAAGGCAATCAAATCACAGGTTATTTACGCCCAACCCTTGCCGAGCAATGGAAAATGAAATCTGTGCCGATTGTGGCGGGCGGTGGCGATAATGCCGCCGGTGCAATCGGTATTGGTTTATACCAAACCGGACAAGCTATGCTCTCATTGGGGACTTCAGGGGTTTATTTTGTAGTGAGCGATAAATTTCAGGCTAATCCGCAAAAAGCAGTGCATAGTTTTTGCCACGCTTTACCTGATCGTTGGCATCTGATGTCAGTAATATTAAGTGCCGCTTCTGCAGTAGATTGGGCAGTAAAATCATTGGGACTAAAAGATGTATCGACCTTATTCCAACAGGTTGAAGCAAACCAAACGGCATCTGATGTTATTTTCTTACCTTATTTATCAGGTGAGCGTACACCGCATAATGATCCTTATGCGAAAGGCGTATTTTGGGGATTAAGCCATAACGACAACCAAATAACGATGGCAAAAGCCGTGATTGAAGGGGTAAGTTTCGCTTTGGCTGAAGGGATTGAGGTACTCCACGAAACAGGTGTAATTGCTGACAATATTGCATTAATTGGCGGTGGAGCAAAAAGTGCGTACTGGCGACAACTACTCGCCGATATTAGCGGTAAAACCTTTGAATACCGCACTGGTGGCGATGTTGGTCCGGCATTAGGGGCGGCAAAACTCGCTCAAATTGCGTTAAACCCAAATCAGAATATTGCTACGTTCTGTCAGCCGTTACCCCTGGAACAGGTTTACCAACCAACCCCTGCCCGCTATGCAGAATATCAACAAAAACGCCAAAAATTTACTGAGCTTTACCGGCGGTTGAAGGGGTTATAATTCTTATCTGTTTCCATAAACGTAATAACTCATAAATTAAATATTGAGCTCGGTATTTTACGAGCTCAAATTTTTTCACCTCTGCTTGGCTCATTACTCATTGTAATAAAGAATGTAGTTGTGTAACGCTGGCTCTAACTCATCAAGCCAATTCAGACAGCTGTAATCAAAATTATCTTTCCACTTTCAGACAAAGCTAATTTTTGTTACCTACATCACGATTTCAATTTTTTTCAATCACGATTGAGATGTTCGCTATTTCTCCTCAACTAGACTTTAGTTATCTTTAGTTCGCCAAACATTATACCTATATGAGGAGAAACAAAATGTTACTAAAAGATAAAGTCGCTATTATTACTGGTGCTGCTTCTGCCAGAGGGTTAGGTAAAGCCACTGCTGTATTATTTGCGGAACAAGGGGCTAAAGTTATTATTGCTGATTTAAATGAAGATGCAGCAATAGAAGCTGCAAATTCCTTACCAGGTTCAGGACATATGGGCATTGCAATTAATGTTACAGATGAAGCACAAGTTAAGGCCGGTACTGGAAAAATCTTAGCAAAATACGGTCATATTGATGTGCTTGTGAATAACGCTGGCATCACTCAGCCAATTAAGACCTTAGATATTAAAAGTGAAAATTATGATGCCGTATTAAATGTAAGCTTACGTGGTACATTATTAATGTCACAGGCTGTTCTTCCAATAATGCAAACACAGAAATCAGGAAGTATTGTTTGCATTTCTTCTGTTTCTGCACAACGTGGAGGTGGTATCTTTGGTGGCCCACACTATAGTGCAGCCAAAGCAGGTGTTTTAGGCTTAGCTAAAGCGATGGCCCGTGAATTTGGGGCTGATAATATCCGTGTAAACTGTATTACTCCAGGTTTAATTCAAACCGATATCACGCAAGGTAAATTAACTGATGAAATGAAAGCTCAGATTATTTCAGGTATTCCACTTGGCCGTTTAGGTGATGCCATTGATATTGCAAGAGGTGCATTATTCTTAGCTAGCGA
Source organism: Mannheimia sp. (assembly GCF_056854775.1). NCBI lineage: Bacteria > Pseudomonadati > Pseudomonadota > Gammaproteobacteria > Pasteurellales > Pasteurellaceae > Mannheimia > Mannheimia sp. The sequence goes on along the minus strand of NZ_JBXGGI010000031.1, from coordinate 8,176 downwards.
TCTTTCTTCTTACTCTACCGGTATCGTTTTAGATATTAACGGTGGTATGTTAATTCACTAGAAGGAGTAAATTATGACAGAACAAGAATTAGAAAAACTCTCCAAAAGTGCCTATAACATTAGACGCTATGCGTTAAGAATGGGTGAGGTACAAGGACAAGGTTATATAGGACAAGCATTAGGTTATGCTGATGTATTAGCAACCGCTTATTGCTATGCAATGAACTTTAAACCTGATAACCCTGAATGGGAAGATCGTGATTTCTTCTTACTTTCTCACGGTCACTATGCGATTGCATTTTATGCAGCTTTGATTGAGGCAAAAATCATTCCAGAAGATGAATTAGAAACCTATGGCTGTGATAATAGCCGTCTTCCTATGTCTGGTATGACAACCTACACACCAGGAATGGAAATGTCAGGTGGCTCACTTGGTTTAGGTCTGTCTATCGCAGTTGGTATTGCATTAGGTTTGAAATATCAAGGCAAGAAATCTTTCGTTTATAACTCTATGTCTGATGGTGAATTAGATGAAGGTTCTACTTGGGAAGCAGCAATGGCAGCAAGCCACCATAAACTCAGTAATATCATAAATCTAATTGATGTTAATCAGCAACAAGCAGATGGGAAATCTACTGATGTGATGAACTTTGAACCACTTGTAGATAAATGGGAAGCTTTTGGTTGGTATGTTCAACGTGTTGATGGTAATAATTTATCTGCTGTTGTGGAAGCCTTTGATAAAGCAAAAAGTTATAAAGGTGACAAACCACGAGTAATTATTTTTGATACGTTAATGGGCAAAGGGGTTCCATTCTTAGAGTCTCGAGAAAAAAATCACTTTATCCGAGTGGATTCCGATGAATGGCAAAAAGCCATTTCTATATTAGATGAAAGTCAAAAACAATAGGGGATAACTACGATGACTAAGAAAAAATTAACTACATCAGCAATGATTGCCTCTATTGCCGAAGAAGGACAAGAAACTATTTCTGCACCATTTGGTGAGGCATTAAATAAACTAGCCGAATCACGTAAAGATATTGTTGCAGTAACCGCAGATTTAGCAAAATATACCGATTTGCACTTATTTGCTCAAAAATATCCTGAGCGTTTCTTCCAAGTAGGCATTGCAGAACAACTGGCTATTGCAACAGCAGGTGGATTAGCAAAAACCGGCCTAATGCCATTTGTAACTACTTACGCAGTATTCGCCACTCGCAGAGCTTATGAATTTATTCATCAAATCGTTGCTGAAGAAAACTTAAATGTAAAAATTGCTGTCGCCTTACCAGGATTAACAACTGGTTATGGACCAAGCCATCAGGCAACAGAAGATATTGCAATGATGCGTGCTATTCCTAATATGACTATTATCGATCCTTGTGATGCTTTTGAACTTGAACAGGTAGTACCTGCAATTGCCGAACACAAAGGACCTGTCTATCTTCGCCTATTACGAGGCAAAGTCCCAGTAGTTTTAAAAGACTACAATTATAAATTTGAAATCGGTAAAGCGAAATTATTAGAAGATGGAAAAGATGTTCTGATTATTTCGACAGGTATATTAACAATGCGTGCATTAGAGGTTTCTAAAAAGCTTCATGAAGAAGGTATCAATGTTGCAGTATTGCACTGCCCTACCATTAAACCTTTAGACACTGAAACTATTTTGCAAGAAATTGGAAAATCTAACCGCTTGATCGTGGTTGCTGAAAACCATTCAGAAATTGGTGGCTTAGGAGAATCAATTGCCAACCTGTTAGTTAAGGAGAAAATTTCAGCAAATGTTAAACAAATCGCATTGCCGGATAAATTCCTTGATGCAGGTGCATTACCGACATTACACGATAATTATGGTATTTCAACCTCTGCCATTTGTGCAAACATCAAGAAATGGCTTGCCTAGTGAGCTGAAAAGGTGGGCATTTTGCCTACCTTTTTATCTGTCAAATAAAAATACTAATAATCTATGTCACACAATAGATTGATACTTATCAATGGAGAGATTTTTATGACAAGCCGTAATATCTTAGAAATAGAAAAAAGTACTGTTAGAAAAGTTACTAAACGATTATTACCTTTTTTATTTATTTGCTTTTTTATTTCAATTTTAGACCGTGTCAATATTAGCTTCGCTGCTTTACAAATGAATGAAGATCTGAAATTTTCCAATACCGTTTTTGGTATCGGAGCAGGTATTTTCTTCTTTGGCTATTTTTTATTAGAAGTCCCTGGCAGTGCTATGATGTCAAAGGTCGGGGCTCGAAAATGGATTTGCCGAATTATGGTAAGCTGGGGAATTTTAGCTATCTTAATGGCTTTTATCAAAACACCCTGGCAATTTTATGTTATTCGTTTTTTACTTGGTGTAGCAGAAGCTAGCTTCTATCCTTGTATGGTACATTATTTAAGTGGCTTCTACCAAACCAAGCACCATGCTCGAGCTATTGCAGCTTTTATGCTTGCTATTCCGGGAGCAAACGCTCTAGGCTCACCACTTTCAACATTTTTGCTCGGTATTGAAGGAATGGGCTTATCTGGTTGGCAATGGATGTTTATAATTGAAGCTATTCCAGCCGTAATTCTAGGTATTATCTGTTATTTCTATCTTACCGACAGTATAAGTAAAGCTCATTGGCTAGAAAAAGACGAAAAAGAATGGTTAATTGAAACGATTGAAATTGAAAATAGAATGAAACAGGAAGTTAAGCACTATACCTTTATGGAAGCTTTAAAAGATAAAACCGTTATATGGTTATCAGTAGGATACTTCTTCTGGATGATGGGATATTATGGCATCAATATGTTCTTGCCTACAATTTCTAAAGCAATTTCAACAGCAACCAATATCAGCTTACAAAATTTAGGTTGGATAATCGGTTTAATTTATTTCATTGCAATGTTTGTTATGCTTGGTGTTGGAAATCACTCCGATAAAACTCAAGAACGTTCTTGGCACGTCGCAGCTTGCCTTATTATTAGTGCTTTAGGACTATGGGCCGCTATTTATGTGTTAGATATCAATGTTTGGTTTGCTTTCATATTCTTAGCCATAGCTTTATGCGGAGCATTTGGTGCCTTTCCTCCATTTTGGGCAATTCCGCCATCATTTATTACAGGAGCTGCTGCAGGTGGAGCAATTGCTTTAATAAATAGTATTGGCAACTTAGGAGGATTCTTCGGACCTACTATTGTAGGTTATTTAAAAGAAATCACAGGATCATTTAATTCAGCCATTGCATTCTTAGGAATTAGTATGTTTATCGCGGGTGCGATTATCGTAAGTAGTTCAAGACGTAAACAAAAAGAATTGGCATAAAATTTATCTCTATTATAATAAGAACACAAAGTATATTTGTGTTCTTATTTTTTATAGGATTATATTATGTCAGAAAGCAAAATATTAATTCCGCAATTAAAAGCATTACAAGCTTTTGAGCAAGCAGCTTACTTTGGTAATATTGTTAAAGCAGCAGAGAGCCTGAATGTTTCCCCATCTGCAATTAGCCATCAAATTGCATCTCTTGAAAAATTCCTCAATAAAAAATTATTTTATCGGACAGGTCGAGGTATCACCTTAACAGGCACAGGAGAGAAATATTTAGAGTCTATTTCCGGTGCTTTGCACTCAATTAACACTGCAACAAATGATATTATAAAAAGGAAGGAAAAAGAAACCCTTAATATTCATACTTCTCCTGCATTTGGGCATATCTATCTTCTACCTAGAATTAAAAAATTTCAAGATCTGCATCCTGAAATTCAAATAAATTTTACTTGCTCATATGAAAATGTACAGTTTAATTTAGACAGGGTAGATATTGATATTCGCCATGGTATATTTTCTTGGGTGGGTCTAAATGTTATTCCAATTAAATACGAATATGCAACAGTTCTAACTCATCCGGAATTGATTAATGATAACTTTATAAAAGAACCTAAAGATCTTTTATCTAAACCTCTAATCGCCTCACAAAGCACATTAATACAATGGCACCATTGGTTTGCACATCATAATGTTAATATTTCTCACGGACTACAATTTGCATTTAGTTTTGATAGATCTCATATGAGTTACGAAGCAGGTAAACAAGGACTAGGATTTATTCTAGAAAATTCAATACTAGCTGAGCAATATATACTAAATAAAGAACTTGTAAGAGTGTTTACTAGAGATTTTGACATACCTGTAAATGCCCACTATATTACATTTCCATATTCTCATAAAAAATATACTAAAGTTAATTATTTTATTGAATGGTTAAGTAACGAGTTGAAAATTTCACAATCGAACATTGTCATTTAAAAATGACCGGCTATTGATTACATTATTTTACTCAATGGGTAACTGATACACGGTTCAATTCTACCTACCTCACATTAAATGCCTTTTATAACCTTAGCAAAATATTCGGTAAAACCGACCGCTTGTATCACACCTTAGAAAACAAATTAATTACCAATACGCCGGCGATAATGAGGCTGATGCCGATTAAGCCTGCTAGGTCAATTTTTTGTCCGAAGGCAAAATAAGCCACAAGGGCAGTAAGTACAATTCCTACACCAGACCAAACCGCATAGACAATGCCCACCGGTAAGGTGCGGAAAATAATTGAGAGAAAGTAAAACGATAAGCCATAAAGTGCCAGCGAGCTAATGGTTGGTACGGCTTTGGTAAAACCGTTGCTTAATTTTAATAAGTTAGTGGCGGCAATTTCCAAACAAATTGAAATCGCTAATAAAATCCAAACGTTCATTGAGTTCCTTATAAGTAGTATATGTGGCTATTTTAGCATTTTTTGCTACAATCTTTTTAGTCAAATTAGGAGGTGTGTAATGGCACAGGTTTATATCGTACACGGCTATACTGCAAATGCAGATAAACATTGGTTTCCTTGGTTGGAACAGGAGCTTGAAAAATGTGGTGTAAGTTGCGAGCGGCTGAATATGCCTAACTCGGAAAATCCGTCATTAGATGGTTGGTTAAATCATCTTGCACAAAATGTGGAGCTTAACGATCAAACCATTTTTGTCGGGCATAGTTTGGGCTGTATTGCTATTTTGAATTTTTTAGCGAAAAATTACGCCAAAATTAAAGGGGCGGTGTTTGTGTCGGGGTTCTATCAACCCGTAGAAAATTTACCCGAACTGTCTGCCTTTACCAATTATTATGCGATTTTACCAAGCGTATCGCATTTTCCAAGCTATGTGGTGAGTGCGTTAGACGATACTATCGTGAATCATAAATATAGCGATGCCCTCGCTCAACATTTGCAAGCGGACTATATTCGCCTAAATCAGGGTGGACATTTCTTGGATAGAGAGGGTGTAACCGAATTGCCTGTGGTGTTGGAGTTGGTGAAGAAGTTAGTTTAATGAAAAAATGGGAGGACTTAACCCTCCCGATAATAATTACAGCTTGATAAATCCATCATAAATATGTGTTGCATCACCTGTCATATAAAGAGGATGCCCTACGCCTTGCCATTCAATAATGAGTGAACCACCCGGCAAATCCACCTGTACTTTATTATCCAACAAGCGTTGCATAATACCGACCGCTACCGTGCCGCACGCCCCGCTGCCACAAGCTTGGGTTTCGCCTGCTCCACGCTCATATACCCGTAATTTGACGTGATTGCGATTCACCACTTGCATAAAGCTGATATTCGCTCGTTCAGGGAAGCGTTCGTGGCTTTCGAGCAAAGGTCCAAGTTCATTCACTGGTGCAGTTTTTACATCATCTACTTGTAGCACACAATGTGGATTACCCATCGACACCACCCCACATAGAACGGTTTGCAAATCAGTGCGTAAAATATAGTTTTTCTCAAATTTATTCGCCGTAAATGGGATTTGTGCAGGTTCCCAAATCGGCTCGCCCATATTCACTCGCACCTTGTCGTCATCTTGCACCGTCAGCACCATTTTGCCTTTTGCGGTGCTAACATAAATATCTTTTTTGCTAGTTAAACCCTTTAAGGTTACAAAACGGGCAAAACATCTCGCCCCATTTCCACATTGTGAAACTTCACTGCCATCGGCATTGAAAATGCGGTAGTGAAAGTCCAATTCCGGATCGTAAGGCGGTTCGACCAATAAAAGTTGGTCAAACCCGATTCCGCGATGTCGGTCTGATAAAGTGCGGATCATCTCCTCTGTCAGGTACACATTTTGGGTTACACCATCAACCACCACAAAATCATTACCAAGTCCGTGCATTTTTGAAAATTGCATACTTTTCCTTAAATTTTTTAAAGCTTTTATTGATTTAGATTATAGAGATTACTTTGCTTTATTGATATAGTAGCCGTCGATTAATTTAAGAAGAAATATCAATTTCTTTTGTGATCGATTTCATTTTTTAATATAAAGGAGTCAGATTATGTCTGCTATGTTTATTATCCAATTTGCTATAGTGTTACTGTGCATTTTGGTCGGTGCTCGCGTTGGCGGTATCGGATTAGGGGTATTTGGTGGTTTAGGTTTAGCCATTTTGTCATTTGGCTTTGGCTTAAAACCGGCAGGATTACCGATTGATGTAATGTTTATGATTATGGCGGTAGTTGCAGCAGCGGCTGCAATGCAAGCCGCTGGTGGTTTAGATTATATGATCAAAATCGCCACTCGTATTTTGCGTAAAAATCCAAAACACATTACCTTTATCGCACCACTTGTAACTTGGACATTTACTGTGCTTGCAGGTACAGGACACGTTGCTTATTCTGTATTACCTGTAATCGCTGAGGTAAGCCGCCATAACGGTATTCGCCCTGAGCGTCCTCTCTCAATGGCAGTAATCGCTTCACAATTTGCAATTGTGGCAAGCCCAATTGCAGCCGCAGTGGTAGCAGTAGTGGCGTTCCTTGAACCACAAGGCATTCACTTAGGAGATGTATTAAGTGTAACTATTCCTTCAACATTATTAGGTTTAGGTTTAGCTTGCGTATTTGTGAATAAAATGGGTAAAGAGTTGAAAGACGACCCACACTATCAAAAATTATTGCAAGATCCTGAGTATGTGAAAGCAAACCACATCACCGCAAACCCAACCGAATTACCGTTAAAACCAACTGCAAAATTATCCGTTGGCTTATTCTTATTCGGTGCATTATTAGTAGTTTTAATGGGTGCGATGCCTTCACTTCGCCCAGTGTTTGACGGCAAACCGATGGGTATGGCTCACACCATTGAAATCGTAATGTTAAGCGTAGGTGCATTAATCATTTTACTCTGCAAGCCGGATGGCAATGAAATTACCAAAGGCTCAGTATTCCACGCCGGTATGCGTGCGGTAATTGCGATTTTCGGTATTGCGTGGTTAGGCGATACCTTAATGCAAGGTCATATGGATGAAGTAAAATCTATGGTGTCAGGCTTAGTTGAAACCGCTCCTTGGGCATTTGCTTTCGCACTCTTCGTACTTTCTGTATTAGTGAACAGTCAAGGGGCAACGGTTGCGACTCTATTCCCTGTGGCGATTGCAATCGGTATTCCTGCACCGGTATTAATCGGGGTATTTGTTGCCGTAAACGGCTACTTCTTCATTCCGAACTATGGTCCGATTATTGCTTCAATCGACTTCGATACAACAGGTACAACTCGCATCGGTAAATATATTTTCAACCACAGCTTTATGCTACCGGGCTTACTCAGTATGATTTTCAGTATCGGCTTCGGTTTATTACTATCGAATATGTTACTGTAAAAGTTCCACGAAAAACCTCCCGATTGGGAGGTTTTTTATTTGCAAATTTTTCAGCAAATTTAACCGCTTGTAAGACAACGAGTGAGCAAAATACCACAAATTGTGAGTACAATGCCACCCACTAAATGCAGGCTTAATACGGCAACAAATTCTCCCCATTTCTCAGCTAATAATTTCTCGCTTAACTCTGCGGAAAAACTTGAAAAGGTGGTGAAACTGCCGAGAAAGCCTGTAATAAATAATAATCTTTGGCTATCGCCTAAATTAAACCCCATCGCAACACCAATCAGAAAGCAACCAGCCCAATTTGCTAACAATGTGCCTAATGCAAGCTGATTAAGTAATGGATTCACCCACACGCCTAATTGCCAACGAGACAATGCCCCAAGTACTGCACCGGTTGAAAGTATAAAAACTGAGTACATATTTTGCCCTAAAAAATGATTTGTAAAATTATACCTAGAA
>NZ_JBXGGI010000030.1:0-7347 GCF_056854775.1 Mannheimia sp. | reverse complement strand
GAACACCGCTTGTAGAAATTCAAGCGGTGTTTTTCGTGAGAAATTGGCAAAATTTCAGGTAGCAAAGTGTGGTGGAGTTTTGCAGATTTCATTTTCAACTGTCCGATTTCTTCGGACAGTTGGCTACCTTCGTTTTTCAATTTGACTTTCAAATTATCAATACATCTATGAAAGAATGTAAAGATCCAATGTGAAATATTAGGTTGCAATTGATATAGGGGGTTGAGGAGAATAGGAAACACCGTTTTCAGGCGGAAATGCTGTTTTGTTTTTAATTCAGAACAATATTTTATACACAAGATAAATTTGATTTAAATTTCACTATCAATTTTTTCCCCAATCGTGTCCATATATGCCTGTAAATCAATAGCAGGTACAGTTCCGATTGCTTGTTGTAAATAACGAGTTAATTGCATAAAGAAAGTGATTAATGAATTTTCAGACTTGCTAAATACCAATGATTGAAAAGTTCGATTCTGATAATAATCGTGAATGCGTTTTTTAAAATCCGTTTTCTCATTAATATCTTCTTCTCCTTGATATTGCACAAAGAAACTGCCATAATCCACAATACAACCCAAATCAATTCCTTCTAAATCGGTTAAAGACTTGATATGCTTTTCAATAGTATCATTATTGTTATGTGTAAAAGAGTTGGTGGTGGTTAAAATTCCACCAATGATTTTTGTTAGTGGACGAGCAGATAGCTTTTGCCCAGAATTAATCATAGATGTTGACGTGCGGTCTAATCTTCTGACACTGGCAATTTTTTGACCTGCATACTGAATGTAATTAATATCACCAACATTTCCCTGAATATCAGGCTTGACTTCAAAAACAGCATAAACCCCTTCGGCTGGAATGTATTTAAAGCCATTTTGATTAAAAATAAATGGTGTAAACCAATTATCATAAATGACAATATCAATTTGGTCGCTGGTATTTCCGTAATAATCAATCACAATCGCCTTATCTACACTATAACGATTTGGTAAATAATTTTTTAACCATTCAATCCAAGCATTTTCCAAAGCATCACCTTTTGAACCTGGATGATAAATAAACTCACGATTGGTGCTTAATTGGCTTTGCATTTGCCCTTGCATACCACGAAACAAGGCTGATAAATCAACATTATTCATAAACAACTAACCTACCTTCATCAAAAATAAAGAAATTAAAATCCAACAATTTATTATTAGAAATACTTAAAATAAGTAAAACAGGATTATGAAGCTGAACTGTATTGCAGGTAGCAATATTATTCATTGCTTGTAAATCCGTTGAACTATACCACGCTGGTGCATTGGGATGGCTATGCCATTCACCTATATAATACAAACCAGTTTCCTGAAATATCTTTTCAAAATTATGAATTTGCACATTTAATTCACGCCTAAATTCCACAGGCGAGCTGGCGTATTTATCAACCAATAAAAAATCTTTAATATACAATTTAGTAAAATCATCAGAGTAACAACCTAAAAGAAATCCACCATATTCATTTGGATAGTGATGAATGGCTGTTTTTGTCATGAGTTCAATGATTTGGTGTTCGAAACATAATTGAAGGTTTTTGTATTTTTTAACAATCATTAAAATCTCTCAACCTTTAAATTAAAATTATCATCATATTGAATGACAAAATGTTGATAATTACTTTCTTGAATCATTAAGTTAATTACTTTTAATGATAACTGAACCATAATGGCAATGTCATTATAAGATGCTTTAAAAGTTGGATTCCAACATCCGATAGGATTGTATAAATCCAAAGTATTATTCTCTTTATCTAAAATTTTATCAACCTGATGTCTCACAAAACGGTAGTGATTAGGTGAAATACCACACACTAATGCTTTTGCGTGATTGGTTATGGATAAATTAAATATGGTGCTGGTTAAATTTAATTTATCCGTAAGATACATTAAATCATCATCGGTAGAGCAATCAAAAATATAATCAAATTTTGAAAATTGCTCTGATAAAAAATTAAGATATTCTGATGATATATCAAGTTTAATACACTCTGTTGCCAAATAACGAATAGAACTTAACTCAATAAAAGGTGAAATATTCAACAAAACACCTGCTAATTCATCTGTTTTATTTGCATAGGGTGGTAAAAAATTATATTCTGAACGACAAATATTTTCTGGTTCTTTAATATCATAATCAGCAATGGTAATATTTTTACAACCACCACGCACAAGCGTCTTCGCAACTTGACTTCCAATTGCTCCCAATCCAATAATAAGCACTTTTTTAGTAGTCAAATTTGAATGAAATGCACCCCGCCCAAAGAAATAATCATAAGATGAATTTTTTGAAATAACCCAGTTTATTTTCTTATCGCAAAGTTCATATCTTCCTTGCTTATTTTTGAAAAATAATTCTTTCAAATTAATCATCGCAACTTGCCAATGAATATTTTGATTTTTTGTATTATATCCAATAAAAATAGGTATATATTCTTGTTGGATAGTAAAAGTAATCTTCCAAATTTCACTTAATATTTGTTGATTAAATATATCATTAAATTCCTGCCAATTTGAAAATGAAAATCTATCATAAATTGAGGGTTTATCTTCAATAAATACATAAATTCCCGATAAGTTACTTTCCTTATCTAAGTAAAAAGATGACCATTGGCAATTTTTCTGGGTGATATTATGCGTAAAGGACTGCACTAAATAATTGTGCATATCCTTGTCTTGATATTTTGATTTTGTTAAGTAAGTATTGGTAACAATGCCAATCTCATTTTTAGAAAATGACTTATCAATATCAGTAAATTGAAATGAAAAATATGCTCCATTGCAAGTATGATTTTCTGTAATGAGATGTTCATAATGCTCATCTTTTTCTTGATTGATGACATATTTTTCAATCCATCGTTTGATTGCTTGGAAGTCTTGTTGTAATTTTTTCTCAAAAATAATGCAATGCTGATTGTGAAAACAAATAGCATTATCTGACATCACATGACTAAATTTTTTATACTCATCATTTTTTAGACAAAAACGAATGGATTCACTATCACTAATTTTTAATGGATAGGCTTGTTCAATGATAACATTAAAATCAACAGGCTTGTCTAATCCTTCAAAATCAAAAGTAATATCAAAACTTACCTGCTCTTTGGAAAAATCAAGAGCAGATAAATTTTGAATATATGGAATGGATTGAATGGTTTCTTCCAATTTAATTTGAGAAAATTTCATATTAACCAAATCGTTGTAAAACAGGTGGTGTTGAAACTAATGCAGAACTTTTCAGACCATAAGACTTGTTTTCTTCTTCATTATTTTCAGCAAATTTTTCATTTAATGGAAGATAAAATTCTATTTGTTTCTCATTTAATTCTATTTGTGCCAACATTAAGTTTAATCTATAAACCAGCGTGCTTTTTTCTCCACTATCTAGAGATAATGCCAAATCATTATTGCTATTTCCAGGGTCTTTGAGTGTAAAATTTTCTCTTTCAATATTATCAATGATATAATTTAAAACGGTTTTAAATTGTTCCCATAAATTACCCTGCGGAGACGACTTTTCATAAGCCTTAATCACCAATAATTCAATAAAAAAAGACTTGTATTTATGCTGATGACAAGCTTTCCAAATTTTTAGTAAACGAATGACTTTTCTTTCATTTTCTTTGGCTTTAATGTGTTCAATTTGAGCGTGGATGTTGGTTTTAAGATAGCCATCTCCTTGTGTTTTATGTAGATTTAAGTTTTTTGTTGCTGAAAAAGAATCTTGACTGGTCTCTCTTGCAGGAACAATATCAATATTAATTTCATCTTCTTCATTAAAAGTCAAACCAATAGAAACACCTTGTTTTTTAACAGGAGTTTCATTTTGATATTTTTGTTTTAATTTTTCAAAGACATCTTCAAACATTGCATCCAATGTTGAAAAAGAATTGTGTTTGAATGGAACAACCAAATCCAAATCAAATTTAGTATTAATAGCTGTGCATTTCTTATATGACCCTGAATTAAAGGGTTCATAAATTTTACTACCATACTGTTCATTTAAAAATTGTTTAATCTCATCTCGTTTAGAACGATAGCTATTCACCAAATCGTCAATGTGTTTCATTCTGTAACTTTCTAAAACAGAATTTAAGTAATCACTTTTATAGTGAGCCATAGTCAATCCTCATAAAATTTTCAGGGTATAACAAATTATTTTAGGTTGTAAGGAACCTCAAAATACTCTATTTTTCCTATATGGGATCGTATCTCGGAGATTTCAAGCTTTAACTAGCTGCAATATAGTCTTGATTGAAATATAATTTCAGATTATCCCCCACATAAAAGCACCAATTTTTCAAAATAACCCAAATCTGCCAGTAGCACACTTATTATTCCAATCAAAATCATTTGGACACCCAAGACCTAATAATTTAATTTTTTGAAAATCATTCTCAACAAATACTTAAATTCACTATAAGCACACTATTTTGCTTTTATCATCAGCATTTTGGGTGATTGTCCTAATGAGAGTCGTTTTGCCCATTTACCCTATTATAAAAACTAGCAATTTACTAATCTTTATCTCATTAATTTTATTGGGTAATAAAAGCCCAAGATGGCTAAAACCCTACCCCTTTAAAACCCCAATCATCTCCCCCCACTCCTCAAACACCTGCGGGATTTTTAAAATTTCCCCTTTTTCAAAATAATAGCGATGACTTTCTAGGGCAATGGTAGCAAAAATATGGGCTTGGTAATCCCAATTTTTATCATCTGATTTTATACGTTTGGCGTGGGCGATAAAGGCATTTTTTAATAAGCTGTGCATATCGTCATACAAATGGTGGCTGGGCGTTTTGATTTTCCAAAGTGCCAAAATCAGCCGTCTTTTTTCTAATAAACGATTGCCAATCATTTGCATAAATCGCACCAAATTATCGCTTTCAAAGCGTTGTTTTAACAGGGTTTGGTATTCGGCTTTCACTTCTTTAATCAATTTGCCCGCCAAATCGCTTTTGCCTGAATAGTGGCGGTAAAAGGTCGTGCGGTTAATCAAGGCTTTTTCAATGATTTCTTGGGCTTGGATTTTTTCAAACGGTTTTTCGTCCAGCAGATCGATGAGTGCGTTTTGGATCATCAGGTGCGTTTTAACAGTGCGTAAGTCCATACTTTTTTCATTTTGTGCATACAGATTTACTATTTTATCTGCTTATCAGGTTAAATTCAGCTATTTTAATGTTTGTTAGCTTGGGGGCGAATCTCTAAAATACGCTCATTGATTGAGGAGAACCGCATTATGATTAAAGTTCATTGCCTGACAACGGGTTGGGTGCAAATTAAAATTCATCATCAGTTGGCACGTTTTTTGGCTCGTCCTTTACGTGTGTTGGATGTTTTAACCGACAGCAAATGGTCGCCAAAATTGCCGATTGGTTGCTGGCTGATTGAACACCCAGAAGGGTTGATTTTGGTGGATACGGGCGAGAGTAGCCGTGCCAATGACAAGGGCTATCAGCCGTGGTGGCACCCATTTATGCAGTTTTGCGAACGCCGTGGCGTGAAAGCGAGCGAAGAAGTGGGCGAAGTGTTGAAGGCAAAAGGTTTTGACCCCTTAAAAATTGACACGGTGGTAATGACCCATATGCACGGCGACCACGCAGGCGGATTGCCCAATTTTCCCAACAGCCGATTTGTTTTGACCGAGATTGAAAAACAGGCGATACAAGCCCCAAATGCGGTGTTTAATGGCTATTTGACCAAGCATTATCCTGATTGGCTCGCCCCTGATACGATTGCCTTTAATGACGGTGCGTTTGAAAGTTTTGAGCAAAGCCACAAACTCACCAAAGACGGCAAAATTCGCCTTGTGCCAACCGCAGGGCATACGCTTGGGCATCAGGCGGTGATTGTAGATATGGGCGAGTACTATATTTTGATTGGTGGCGATGCGTCTTATTGTGAAAAAGATATGCTTAGCGGTAATATTGACGGCGTATGTATGGACGGCAAATTGCACCAAGCAAGCACCGCTAAAATGCGAGAATTGTGCAAACGCAAGCCCACCATTGTGCAACTGGCTCACGATGAACAGAGTGAATATCGGTTGAATAATAAAGTGTTTACTGTGGTAAATAATTAGCGAGAAATGACCGCTTGTTGAAAGGCAAGCGGTGTTTTTTTATTGAAATTTTGCAAAATATTTTCAGACGGCTTAAATCATTTATCTTTCCATTTTCAAAAACCAACTTCCCATTTTTAACCATTCAATTATCAATAATAAAATTCTATAATATCCCCATACTTTTTAATGGGAGAACCCAAAATGACCGACTATCTTGACAATTCAAACAAAAAAATCAAACTCGCCCTGCAACTCGTCTCTGGCTATGCATCCGAATTTCAATCGTGGCGACTGCCCGAGAGCCACGAGAAAGCCTATACCGACATTGATTTTTATGTGGAAATGGCAAAAACGGCTGAACAAGGCAAAATCCACACCCTATTTATCGCCGACACGCCGTCCTTTGGTGGGGCGGGTGGCGGTTCGGACATTGCCACTCGCTCGCCTGCTTTTCCGCTTGAACCAATGGTAATGCTCTCTGCCGTTGCCTACGCCACGCAAAAAATCGGAATGGTGGCAACTTTTTCAACCACTTACAACCTGCCTTATAATTTGGCTCGTCAGCTTAAAACGCTGGACACCTTATCCAAAGGGCGTATGGGCTGGAATGCGGTTACCACAGGCACGCCTTTTACCGCTTATAATTTTGGCGACAAGCCCTTGCCCGACACCGCCACACGCTACGAAATGGCACACGAAATGGTGGAAGCGGTGCAAACTTTGTGGGGGACTTTTGGCGAAAGTGCCTACATCACCGACAAAGCCACAGGGCAATTTGCCGATATGAGCCAGATTAAACCCGCCAATTACAAAGGCAAATATTACCAAGTCAAAGGGGCGTTAGGCGTTCCCGCCACACCGCAAGGACAACCGCCCATTTTTCAGGCAGGTCCAAGCCCAGAAGGCGTGGAGCTAGCAGGACGCTTTGCCAGTGGCGTGTATGCCAATCCGTTTAGCATTGAAGAAGCCCGTGCCTATCGCAATGTGTTAAAACAAAGTGCAATGGCACACGGTCGTAACCCTGATGAAATCAATATGTTTAGCGGATTTATGTTTACCATTGGCGACACTTATGAAGACGCACTCGCTCGTAGAATGCAGTTATTGGACTTTATGAGCGATGATGAATTTTATGGGCAAATTCGCTATTTATCGGCGATGATAGGCGTGAATTTGCACGGTTTGGATTTGAATGAACCCTTGCCAATCGCCCTACAAAATCAAGCCACACCGCACCCCAAC
>NZ_JBXGGI010000029.1:0-6218 GCF_056854775.1 Mannheimia sp. | reverse complement strand
TCGTAGTTCAATACAAGGAAGCTGATGTGTGATATAAATAATACTACTAATGAGATATTAAAAGTTTTAAGGATGCTGATTGGTGATATGTTTTTATTTATAAATTTCATATTGGTAACCTCTTTATAGTTGAAATTTGAGATTACTATTCTAAATCGTTTTTTTTTCGTCAATATCTATTCGGAAAATAATCAGTAATTTTAACAAAATCCAAGAAATCGCCAGCACAAACGCCCCTGAACGCAAGCGTTAGAGGTGGTTTTGATAGGGTTTTAGCCTACTAAGTTGCTCTGCATACCGCCTTCGGTTTGGAAAGCTGCTAGATAAGCTTAATCGGTGGGTGATTAAAACAAAGTGTAGATAAATGTATTAGTTTTTGAATAAGGCTATCTTGATTATGGTTTCTTCGATAAGCGGTTTCTAAGCTAAATAAGAAAATATATTTCTGGCTAATATGTTTGACGATATTTAAATTATGAACAAGCAAACTATTAAAATTTTCCGCAAGGTTATTACTTACCCCATTTTGGGTGCAAAATTCTTTGGCGTGATTAACTTTTTGATGGTTAAAGCCTTGCTGTTTAATAATCGAATAAACAGGGGCGGAATCAGTATGAATTTTGCTATTTTTATCCACCTGATTTAATATTTTTAATACCGTTTCTTTATCTTCTGTTTTAGCAATATAAACAATGCTCTTTTTTACCCATTTATTCGGTTGTTTTTCATCTTTGTATTTACAGGTGGCATTAATAATCGAAAATTTGTTTTTCTGCTTATCAAGTTTGTTTTTATCTTTATTTATTGCATTGGCTTGCTGAGAATTGCATTTTCTAATGGATTTGGTTTTATATTTTCCATCAATATGCACTTCACCTTGTAATAAAATACTTTCTTGTTCTTTTAAAAAAGTATGTTGGATTTTCTTTACATTCATAAAGGCGGTTTTATAACAAATGCCAAGATCGATACTTAGTTGATAAATAGAAATAGCACATTTTCGGTTATTAAAGTATAGTAATAAATGATAAATATCAACAAAAGATAATTTTCGAGAATGGAATGTCGTGCCGGAACTTAAACTAAAGGTATGTTTGCAGTATTTGCAACGCCACTGTTTGCGTGTTTTTATATAATAGGCTTGATGCTTTTTTTGGCAATGGGGGCAAATTTGCTCGCTTAAACTCTCCCAACGTAAATATTGAAAGAAATTGCGAGCGGTTTCTTCATTAATATTTTTAATCGATTTTATGTTTAATTTTGAGTTTTCTTTATCTAATCCTAATAATTTGTGAGGCATTTTTAAAAATAAAATAGCGTCTTTCGACATTACAATTTATTTTAAAAATGCGATAGGGAGAAAACCAAATAGATGAGAAAATT
Organism: Mannheimia sp.; assembly: GCF_056854775.1. Taxonomy (NCBI): domain Bacteria; kingdom Pseudomonadati; phylum Pseudomonadota; class Gammaproteobacteria; order Pasteurellales; family Pasteurellaceae; genus Mannheimia; species Mannheimia sp. Next base: position 4,835 of record NZ_JBXGGI010000029.1, on the reverse strand, counting down.
TTTTTAAAAATATTTTTTGCAAATTTTTGCCATAAATTAACCGCTTGCAAGTGGCTGAATATCACCGTTTTTCACTTCAAACAAGCGATCATCCGCCCTATCTTGCCACTGCATTTGGTTGAGCTGATCTTGGGTAATTGCCGTAACAAACACTTGCGAGCCGTTTTCTCTTAAACGGTGGGCTAAAAGTTCACGTTTGGTTGGGTCAAGCTCTGAGGCGAAATCGTCAATCAAAAACAGGCATTGGCGTTGTTTTTGGGCGACTAAATGTTCCCCTTGTGCTAAGCGTAACGCACACATCAGTAATTTGAGTTGCCCACGGGAAAGCACATCTTCCACCGGCAGTCCGTTCGCTTTAAAACGGAAATCCGCTTTTTGTGCCCCAATCATTGTGTAACCAATCGCTTTATCACGCTCAAAGCCTTGTGCCAGAATTTCGGCATAATCCGCTCCCTTTTCCCAACCTTGATGAAAACTTAAGCCGATTTCTAATTCCGGCAAGAAAAATTGACAGGTTTTCTCAATTTCAGGGCGGAGAGCTTCGGCATATTCCGCTCGCATTTGGCTCACTGCATAGGTGGTTTTCACCAGTTCAATATCCCACGCTTTTAGCTCTTGGTAAGAACGCACTTGTTGCAAGGCAGAGTTTCGCTGTTTTAATAAACGGCGTAGGTTAGTCCAATGGGTGTAGAAATCAGAATGTTGGTGGAACAAGCCCCAATCCAAAAAGGCTCGGCGATAGCTCGGACCGCCGTTGAGTAGCGTTAAGCCCTCAGGCGTAATCACTTGCATTGGGAGTAACTGAGCGAGATCAGCAATTTTATTGCCATCTTCGCCATTGATTTTAAGGGTGGTATCGCCGCTTCGAGATTTCTGAATGCCAACCGACCACGAATGTTGGGCTTCGTCAATTTTGCCGTGTAAGACAAAATCATCACTATCATAATTGATGATGCGGTTGCTGATATGGCTTTTAAAGGAACGCCCGTGCCCGAGATAAAAAATGGCTTCCAACAGGCTGGTTTTACCGCTGCCGTTTGAGCCGACTAAAAAGTTAAAATGGGGGCTAAATGTTAAATCGGCACTTTGGATATTGCGGAAATGATTAATCAGTAAACGGGTTAAAGCCATAAAGTGAGAATACAAGCGGTTAAAAATGAGTGGTATTTTACCAAATTTGCAAAATTTTGGGAAAAATTAACCGCTTGCAGATTAGACAAGCGTTCAGTAAAATGAACCGCTTATTTTATCGCTAAATTTAGAGGAAAAATTATGTTTGGAAAAGGCGGTTTAGGTGGCTTAGGCGGCTTAATGAAACAGGCTCAGCAAATGCAAGAGCGTATGCAAAAAATGCAAGAAGAGATCGCACAATTAGAAGTAACAGGCGAATCTGGAGCAGGTTTGGTGAAAATAACCATTAACGGGGCACACAACTGCCGCCGTATTGAGATCGACCCATCATTAATGGAAGATGATAAAGAGATGGTGGAAGACTTAGTTGCAGCAGCGTTTAACGATGCCGTTCGCCGTGCAGAAGAAATGCAAAAAGAAAAAATGGCGAGTGTAACAGCAGGTATGCAATTACCACCGGGTATGAAATTCCCATTTTAATTGAGTATGCAAACCAGTCCTTTACTTGAAAATTTAATGGAAGCCTTACGAGCGTTGCCGGGCGTTGGTCCAAAATCGGCACAGCGAATGGCATATCATCTGTTGCAACGTAATCGTTCGGGCGGTGTAGCATTGGCTAAGGCATTAAGCGAAGCAATGAGCCATATCGGGCATTGCCAATCTTGCCGTACCTTTACCGAAGAAGAGGAATGCACAATTTGCAAAAATCCTCGCCGTCAAATGAGCGGACAGCTTTGTGTGGTTGAAATGCCGGAAGATATTCAAGCTATTGAGCAAACCGGGCAGTTTTCGGGGCGTTATTTTGTGCTAATGGGGCATTTGTCGCCGATTGATGGTATTGGTCCACGTGAAATTGGGCTGGATTTACTCCAACAGCGTTTGGAAAATGAATCATTCCACGAAGTGATTTTAGCCACTAATCCAACCATTGAGGGCGATGCGACGGCAAACTATATCGCCGAAATGTGTAAGATGTACAACGTAAAAGCAACTAGAATTGCACACGGAGTGCCTGTTGGCGGTTCGCTTGAAATGGTAGATGGTACGACGCTTTCCCATTCATTTGCCGGGCGACGTGATATTACCTTTTAAACTATTTCGGTATAGGCTTAATTCTGATATAATTACTCAACTATTTTAATTTTAAAATTCTATTTTATTGAGGTTAAAAAATGGAAACTATTGACAAAATCAAACAACAAATTAGCGAAAATCCAATTCTACTTTATATGAAAGGTTCGCCAAAATTCCCATCTTGCGGTTTCTCAGCTCGTGCGGTGGAAGCAGTAATCAACTGCCAAGTGCCATTCGGTTATGTGGATATTTTAGCTAATCCAGACATTCGTGCTGAATTACCAAAATTCGCAAACTGGCCAACTTTCCCACAATTATGGGTAGAAGGCGAGTTAATCGGCGGTTGTGATATCGTGTTAGAAATGTTCCAAAAAGGTGAATTACAAGAATTGTTAAAAGCAACGGCAGAAAAGCACGCAGCAAATTCTTAAAGTCAATCGTTAAGGCTCTTAATTTAATCAGTTCCCAATAATGGTTAGATTGGTTTAATTCAAGGACTAAGCCCGATATTCTAAGGGCTTAGTCCTTTTAATTTCATTTGAATACGAACAAATAATATTTGTGAATATGTTGAAGATAAAATCTGCACCTTAATCAGTTGGTTGTTTAGTCCAACTTTTGAGGTGCAGATCATAATTCGCTTTTTTGTTTGCTTTTTTTAAAGATGAATTACAGCATACTAAGCATAAACAGGTAAACGTTTGCAGATTTCTAATACTTTCGCTTTCGTCTCTGCAATCACTTGCTCGTGGTTGTCTTTACCGATACTTTCTAACACATCACACATCCAGCCGGCTAATGTTGCTACATCATCTTCTTTAAAACCACGACGGGTAACAGATGGTGTTCCCACACGGATACCTGATGTTACAAATGGTTTTTGTGGATCGTTTGGTACTGAGTTTTTATTTACCGTGATGTTTGCTGCACCCAAAGCTGCATCTGCTGCTTTACCCGTTAAGCCTTGTTTTACAAAACTTACTAGGAATAAGTGGTTTTCCGTTCCGTTAGAAACTACCTCAAAGCCACGTTGTTTAAATACTTCCACCATTGCTTTTGCATTTTTTACCACTTGTTGTTGGTAGGCTTTAAATTCAGGCTCTAATGCTTCTTTAAAACAAACCGCTTTTGCTGCAATAACGTGCATTAACGGACCACCTTGACCTGCCGGGAATACCGCAGATTGTAGTTTTTTATAGATTTCTTCATCGCCACAAGCAGATAAAATTAAACCACCACGAGGACCGGCTAATGTTTTATGTGTTGTGGTTGTAACAATGTGTGCGTGTGGAAGTGGATTTGGGTAAACGCCTGCTGCGATTAAACCTGCAACGTGTGCCATATCCACAAATAAGTAAGCTCCTACTTCATCAGCAATTTCACGCATTTTAGCCCAATCAATCACTTGAGAATAAGCGGAAAAACCAGCCACAATCATTTTTGGCTTGACTTCTTGAGCTTGCTTACGCAATGCATCGTAATCAATTAAGCCTTCTGCGGTAATACCATATTGCTCCGCTTTATAGATTTTGCCGGAAAAACTAACTGAAGCACCGTGTGTTAAATGTCCACCGTGAGCTAAGCTCATACCTAAAATGGTATCGCCCGGATTTAATAACGCCATATACACCGCAGCATTTGCTTGTGAGCCAGAGTGTGGTTGAACGTTAGCATAATCGGCACCAAATAATTCTTTAGCACGATCAATCGCTAATTGCTCAATAATATCTACATATTCACAGCCGCCATAGTAGCGTTTATTAGGGTAGCCCTCTGCATATTTATTGGTTAATTGTGAACCTTGAGCTTGCATTACACGCGGACTTGCGTAGTTTTCTGAGGCAATTAACTCAATGTGCTCTTCTTGGCGACGATCTTCATCTTGGATAGCCTGCCATAAAACAGCATCATAATCTGCGATATTCATATCACGTTTTAACATTGTTGGACTCCTATAAAGCTTAAGTAAACGTTTGCGTAAGTTGATTTTCCGATATTTTACGTATTTTTTAATCTAATAGATAGTATTAATTTAAATAATCATACTCCTATAAAAGCAGAAAGCAACAAGCGGTCATATTTTGTAAATTTTTTACCAAAAATGACCGCTTGTAAGATAGTAAGTTTTGCTTTTCTAACCCGCCAATTCTGCTCTAATTATCGCCGCACCTTGACTAAGTGCATTGAGTTTGCCACGAGCGACTTCACGAGAAAGTGGTGCCATACCACAGTTAGTGCAAGGGTAGAGCTTATCGGCATCGACAAATTGCAATGCTTTACGCAATGTATCTGCTACTTGATCAGGTGTTTCAATGGTATTGGTTGCGACATCAATAGCTCCCACCATTACCTTTTTACCACGAATAAGTTCAATTAAATCCATTGGTACTTTGGAATTCTGGCATTCAAGAGAGACAATATCAATTTTAGATTGTTGTAATTTCGGGAAGCTCTCTTCGTATTGTCGCCATTCTGAACCGAGCGTTTGTTTCCAATCCGTATTTGCTTTAATGCCGTAGCCGTAGCAGATATGCACCGCAGTTTCGCATTTTAAGCCTTCGATAGCTCGTTCAAGAGCAGCAACCCCCCAATCGTTTAATTCGTCAAAGAATACGTTAAACGCAGGTTCA
>NZ_JBXGGI010000028.1:0-23219 GCF_056854775.1 Mannheimia sp. | reverse complement strand
GTACCGTCATTGTTGGTAATCGTGATTGTTGCGGTGTTACCGTCTTTCTCAACTTTAGCCGTTGAGCCATCTTTACCGTCTTTACCATCACGACCGTTTGTACCGTCAGTTACAGTAGCTGTGGTAGTTGTACCGTCATTGTTGGTAATCGTGATTGTTGCAGTGTTACCGTCTTTCTCAACTTTAGCCGTTGAACCGTCTTTACCGTCTTTACCATCACGACCTGCTGCTCCGGTTTCACCTTTAGCACCGGTTTCACCCTTATCACCTTTCGCACCGTCAGTTACAGTAGCTGTAGTAGTTGTACCGTCATTGTTGGTAATCGTGATTGTTGCGGTATTACCGTCTTTCTCAACTTTAGCCGTTGAACCGTCTTTACCATCACGACCTGCTGCACCAGTTTCACCTTTAGCACCATCTTGACCGTCACGACCATCTCTAATAGTGATATCTTCTGTTTGACCATCAGGGTAGGTAATGGTAATGGTATATGAATCACCATCTTTTCTGGTTTCAAACTTCGTGCCTTTTACCAGAATATCACGGATGCCTTCTTCAGATGTGCTACCCGTTACTGTTACACCATTGTCACCAATAAAGTTTACTTGGTTTGCGTTTTTAACCGTGTCTAAATAGTTATTGCCACTTGCAGACACAATCCAACCCATATTGCGTAAATCGCCTACAGTTGCAACAGTGTTGTTGTGTACTGCTGGGTTATTTAAGTTAAGTAGAGTATTTGTGTTTGCTGCAACAGTACCTGGACCATTTACATTAACAGTCTGCGTACCTAAGCCACTCACCACATTATTAATTGCAGTTGCTGCCCCAATCGCATTTGGTGCTGCCGTTGGGTTAGTAACGTTGATAACCAGTTGATCTGCAGGAATAGGATCACCTGTTGGGTTACCATCTGCATCTACTTTAAAGAATTGATCACCTACTTTCACTACAGGGTTACCATTTTTGTCAGTAAACTGAACTGGTAAGCCTGTTACATGGTAAGTTACATTGCTTGTTTTACCATCTGTATTAGTTACAACCGCTTTAGTATTACCACCATTAACGAAGTTAATGATGTCATCTTTGTTCACACGGTCTTTTTCATCACCGTTATTTTGAACTAAGAAGCTGCTGTCTGCGGCTTTAACTTTTAAGTCAATCTCCGTTGTATTTTGCTCAGTGGTCGAAGCCTTGCCTGTAATCTCAACAGAGCCGTCAGATGAAATGAAGTTTACTTTATCGCCCCATTTCACATCATCAAGTTTATTGCCTGATGCCTGTACTTCCCACGCACCATTATTCACTACTTGATATAACTGTGAACCATTGATTGCATCGGTAGAAGTTGCGTTAATTAAACCTGCTGCAACATTTTGGATACGGCGTTCTGCATTTGGCGCACCTACAGAAACCACACCTGTTGATGTGCTACCTGCAAAGCCTGAGTAAGTAACAGTATTGATCACTGCATTGCTTACTGCACCAATGCCATCTGTGCTAGTACCTTTTTGGGTATAAGCAGATTCTGAACCTAAGAATACAGAGTTCTCTGCTGTTTCTGTCACTCGGTTACCAACAACAAAAGTTTCTTTTGTTGCTACAGTATTGTTATTACCTACTACACGAGAACCTGACGCATCAACTGTACCAGCTAAACCACTTGTGGTTTGTAATTTACCAGCAGAATCATAGGTTGCTGTTGCACCGATTTGGTTATTATTACCAAATGCACCAGTATTGGTTGAAGTTGAACCAACTGCGTTGTCGTTACCTAAAGTATAAGAACCTGTGCCAGAAACGATAGAAGGGTCACCAATTGCACCCGCATTTTCTGCATTGACTAAGTTACCTGTACCGATAGCGATAGCTTGGTCAGCAGTTGCTTTAGAGCCTTGACCGATAGCAATAGATTGGTTACCTGATGCTACTACTTCCGAACCAATACCAACGGCATTACTGATGGACTTGCCATTAAAGTCAGCACCACCGTTAACAAAGTTACCGATTAATACGTTTTTCGTATTGTTTGCCGTATTATGTCCAGACTGAGGTCCCATAATAATAGAACGGTCAGATGTCGAAGTAGAACCTGCTAAGTGGCCCATTAAAATATTGTTATCACCAGTAGTATCACGACCAGCTAAGTTACCCATCACAGCGTTACCATCACCGCTTAAGCGTTGACCTGCACCATCACCTACAAGGATATTAGCACCGGCGCCAAAGCCAGGGAAAGTTCTATTTCTACCGTCATTAGATTTTACAGCTTCACCAGCACTCGTACCAATAGCGATGTTACGGGTAGAATTGGTATCAACTACATTTTTTAATGCACCCGTACCAATACCAACACCACCATAGGCTGCAGTATCTTTACCAGCTTCTTTACCAATATAAACGCTAGGTGAGCGTTTGCCACCCTCTAACACGCTTGCTTGAGCAGTTTTCGATGCTTCAGACTTCAATGCGCCAGCTTCATAACCGATAGCCACAGAGTAATCTTTGGTTGATGCTTCACCTGCATTTGAACCAATGTTGACATTGTGGATATTCCATTGGTCACGTACGTTAATGCCGGCATTTTCACCAATAGAAATGTTGCGTCCACCAATAGCCTGTGCACCATCACCAATAGCGATGTTATTTTGTTTACCAATCAATGCACGAACTACAGGATTTGCAGGATTTGATTTATTTGCTTCATAGAAAGCAACTAAGGCATCTTTGCTTACGAATGCACGATTTGTACGAGGGTCAATAATATTTGCCCAGTTATCCGCACCTGTTAAATCAGCCGCACCAGCAACTGAGTTTTTGCCCATTGCGATAGAGCCGATTGTATTTGCTTTTGCAACAGAACCAAGTGCAATGGTATGGTTTTCTTTACCAAGAGAATCACGACCGATTGCAATAGATTGACCACCTGCAGCACTTGAATTCATCGCACCTGCGAAGGCATAAGTACCATTAGCATTTGCACCGTTACCGATTGCAGTTGAAGAGTTACCGGTTGCATTTGCACTATCACCCACTGCAGTTGCAGAGCCTTTAGTTGCTGTAGCTAAACGACCAATAGCAACTGTTGCATTTTCTGTTGCATTTGCGCCATTACCTACTGCTACTGCAGAAGTTTTGCTTGCAGTTGAGTTTGCACCCACCGCTACAGAAGACTCGGCCGTTGCGTTAGTATTAGAACCTACAGCAACTGCTGATAAACCAGATGCTGTTGATTGGTTACCTGCTGCAATAGAGAAGTTACCACTTGCAAGTGCATTAGCTGTTAATGCAGCTGCATTTACGGCTGATGCAACAGCACCCACACCAAGCGCTACAGTATTAACATTTTTAGCTTCTGCATTAGTACCAAGTGCAGTAGCACTTCCACTAGACGCTTTAGCACCTGAACCTACCGCTGTTGCCTGTTGTGAAGTTGCTTGAGTTGCAATACCAATTGCCACAGCACCCATTGCAGTTGCACCACCAGACTTATCAGCACCAGCTAAGTTAGTATCTGGGTTGCCACCAATATTATTACCATCATTTACGTGTAGATAGTTTTCAATAACTGCTGGTGTTGTTACTTTATTTGCAATAGCATTCACAGCTGCAATTACAGAATACAGCTGTGAACCATTAATCGCATCCGTTGAACTTGAAGAAATAGTACCTGCAGCAACATTCTGGATCTGACGATATGTATATCTATCTGTACTTGCTTTGTTATCAACCCAATATGAACTTGCACCATTACGTGTTGATGTACGATTACCTTCAACAAATGCATTCACTGCCTGTCCTGAACCTACGGATAGTACAGAAGTATCACTCGTCGCCTTACCAGCGAATTCATAGGTTACACCACCGATAGTCACACGCTGAGACTCAGTGCCTGTATTACTAGTGCCTGCAATAGAATAAGCACCTAAAGCAACACTACCTGTTTTTTCAGCTCCTGTACCTTGCTCTACTTTTGCACCATACCCTAATGCAACTGCGGCTGCAGTACTTTCGATTCTCGTATTACCACCAATAGCAACCGAGTGATGGTTTGGTGCTGTAACATTAGCATAAGTATTAGTACCCGAGTAAGCTCGTGCTCCCCCCTCTGGACCCGAATTATCTGTTGTTTCACCCAAAATAACGGTTGAATAATCCCCAGCAGACCAACCACTTTGAGCAACAGCTACAACAGTAGCTGATGTGCTATTAGATAACACCAATCCGACTACTGTAGCCAATAAACTCAGCTTTAATGTTTTACCCAAGCTAGAACTTGGCTCAACACTCGTGATTGTAGATGACACTTTGCCTTGGTTTTTCGCCAATTCTGAGGCTACTTCCATTCTCTGGGTCGTTCGATTAAAAATAACCTTGAAAATTTTGTTCATAAGTTTAATACCTTAAAGTAAGTATTTAATATAAAATCCATTTTTATCGACTAAATAAAAAACAGACTAGTCTGATATTTAAATAGCTAAAAAAACATCCTTAAAAATCAAACAACAAGGAAATTTAGCCATTTTATAAATTAATAGTATTACTCCAAAAATTCCATATTATTTACTCAATTTTACTTAACCCTAACGTACAAAGAGAAAGAGGCTGTAAAGCCTGTAAAAAACAAAGGGCATTCATATCTGATGAATGCCCTACATCGCTAAATACGCCATTAATTTACAATGAAATTTGCCACTCCAATCACGATCACAAAAACCGCCAGCCAAATCAATTGTAACTTCATACTTTTACGATTAATTTCCTGATTATGTAGCCTACGCTGCTCTAATTTTTGCCGATAAATTTCTAAATCTGCTTCTTTAAATGAAAAACCACAATGCGGACAGCTTTCTACGCTGTCGCTGATACGTTTTCTGCACTCCGGGCAGCGGTGTAATGCCATAGTTTCCCCTTACAAGCGGTTATTTATTTCGAAAAATTTTCAATATAGATACGATAATAACTTTGATCATTTCGATTAAAGAAAATAAAATTATCATTATCTTTTTGTTTCTCCCCCATAATATAACCATTATCACTATTGGTTGAGAGAATATAATATTTTTGGTTCTCTATTTCTATATAATCATAGGTAGTACGTAAGCCAGCTCTTAAATAACCGACGTGTAGAGCTAATAGCGAAAAATAGAGGAAGATAAAGAGATTAAAGATATGGAGATCTCCTTTTAATATCATCTTTCTGACATCAAGATCAAGTTTCGTATCATTCCACTTTTTCTGGAAAAATAAAACACTTAGTGCGGTAACAAAAACATAGGTAATTGAAATGGAAATAGGCACAATACCCGTAAACACATAGAAAGTGAGAATAACCGGTATGGTAAAAACAGAAACCAATACAATAACTCTTAACCAGCCTAAATGTTGAAAATAATGTAGTTTAAAAACTTTATTTATTAAAGCGTAGCCTAAAGCATAGCAGAAAAAGAGTAACACCGAAACAATGAATACATAAGCAAGACTTCTTGCCATACTGGCATTACCAACCTCAACGTGCCACCAAGGATAGCCGTGAAAAAGTGCTTGTCCCCAGCCATAGCAATAAGCTGTCGAAAAGCTGATGATAGTTAAAAATGCAAGAGAAAATGAGGAGTTTATAATTTTATTAATGTGAGTCTTGAGCATAACAACTTCTCTACCTTCACGAAAACCATAAAGAAGGAATGATACATTTTTTGACAATAAAAAGGAATATTCAATTGACCTTTTTAGATAAAGCTCCGATCTTATACTGTAAATTGTAACATTTATTACCCATTTATTTTCTATGGGATTAATTCACCACAAACAAACAAGCCTTGTTTTTTGAAGGTTGGTTTGTCGGCAACAGAGAAACTGTGAACAATCCTATAAATAATTTTTTCCAAATTTTTACAATTTTTTTTACTTTTCCTCTTGAACCGTTAAATTTTGCCCCTATTTATGGTTTCGTCTGAACGGGAAATTATCCCGTTTCTTTGTGAAACTGAATTTATAACTAGAGGAATCATAAAATGGGTAAAATCATTGGTATTGACTTAGGTACAACAAACTCTTGTGTTGCGGTAATGGACGGCGACAAACCACGCGTAATTGAAAATGCAGAAGGTGCACGCACAACGCCATCAATCATTGCTTACACAGATAAAGAAACCTTAGTGGGTCAGCCGGCAAAACGTCAGGCAATTACTAACCCGAAAAATACCTTATTTGCAATTAAACGTTTAATCGGTCGTCGTTTTACCGATGCTGAAGTACAACGTGATATCGAAATTATGCCGTTTGAAATCAGCAAAGCAGATAACGGCGATGCGTGGGTAACAGTAAAAGGCGAAAAATTAGCCCCACCGCAAATCTCTGCTGAAATCTTGAAAAAAATGAAGAAAACCGCAGAAGATTTCTTGGGCGAACCGGTAACTGAAGCGGTAATCACTGTGCCTGCATACTTTAACGATGCACAGCGTCAAGCAACCAAAGATGCCGGTCGTATTGCAGGTTTAGATGTTAAACGTATCATCAACGAACCGACAGCGGCAGCCTTAGCTTACGGTTTAGATTCTAAGAAAGAAAACCAAACTATCGCCGTTTACGACTTAGGTGGTGGTACATTCGATATTTCAATCATCGAAATCGACAACTTTGACGGCGAGCAAACCTTTGAAGTGCGTGCAACCAATGGTGATACTCACTTAGGTGGTGAAGACTTCGATAACCGTGTGATCAACTACTTAGTGGAAGAATTCCAAAAAGAACAAGGCGTTGATTTACGCAACGACCCAATGGCAATGCAACGTGTGAAAGAAGCGGCAGAAAAAGCGAAAATTGAGCTTTCTTCAGCACAAGAAACTGAAGTAAATCTTCCGTACATCACAGCGGATGCAAGCGGTCCAAAACACTTAAACATCAAAGTAACTCGTGCAAAATTAGAAGCGTTAGTGGAAGATTTAGTTAATCGTTCATTAGAGCCGTTAAAAACCGCATTAGCGGATGCGGGCTTATCGGTTGGCGAAATCAACGATGTGATTTTAGTGGGCGGTCAAACCCGTATGCCATTAGTACAGAAAAAAGTGGCTGATTTCTTCGGTAAAGAACCTCGTAAAGATGTGAACCCGGACGAAGCGGTGGCAATCGGTGCAGCAGTGCAAGGTGGTGTATTAAGCGGTTCTGTAACAGACGTATTGTTATTAGACGTAACTCCGCTTTCATTAGGTATCGAAACAATGGGTGGTGTAATGACGACCTTAATTGAGAAAAACACCACGATTCCAACCAAAAAATCGCAAGTGTTCTCAACGGCGGAAGATAACCAATCTGCGGTAACGATCCACGTGTTACAAGGTGAACGTAAACGTGCAGCGGATAACAAATCGTTAGGTCAATTCAACCTTGAAGGTATTAACCCTGCTCCACGTGGTATGCCGCAAATTGAAGTAACTTTCGATATTGATGCGAACGGTATCATTAACGTATCTGCGAAAGATAAGAACACAGGTAAAGAACAACAAATCAAAATCCAAGCATCTTCAGGCTTAAGCGATGAAGAAGTAGAACAAATGGTGCGTGATGCAGAAGCGAACGCTGAAGCAGACAAAAAATTTGAAGAGTTAGTTCAAACCCGTAACCAAGCAGACGGTATTGCTCACGCAACCCGTAAGCAAATCACTGAAGCAGGCGATGCTTTAAATGCTGACGACAAAGCGAAAATCGAAGCAGCTATTGCAGAGTTAGAAACGGCGGCAAAAGGCGAAGATAAAGCTGACATCGAAGCGAAAATTGAAGCATTAATCAAAGCCTCAGAACCGCTAATGCAAGCCGCTCAAGCAAAAGCCCAAGCAGGCGAGCAACCACAACAAGCTCAAAAAGATGATGGTGTGGTAGATGCGGAATTTGAAGAAGTGAAAGACAATAAATAATCTTTCCCAGACCTGTAGGGGCGAAACATCTTTCGCCCCTTTTGCATAATGTGAACGTAGGGGCAAATTGCAATTTGCCCCTACAACAAGCGGTCAAATTCTAAGGAAATTTTGCAAATGCTTAAGCTCTACCCTACAACTGAAAAGGTGCAAATTCCGTTCTATAAAATCTACGATCACAAAACAGGTGAAACGGTTATTGCAACGGAAACTGAAAACGGCAATGAGCCGATTTTGATGGAAGATTTTATCTGGTTTGAGAAAGTTCCAACCACTGAAGATCTACTTTCAGAAACGTGGGCGAGCATTGAAAACCGCTCCAAGCAAGGCTTGTTAAAACGAGCCTACACTGTGGATTTTGAAAAACATTTACCTGACGGCAAAGTCGAAATTTATATTGCGGTGAATCCGCATTGTTAATATAACTAGAGATCTGATCCCCCTCTTTAGAAAAGAGGGGGAGTAAAACAAGCGGTCATTTTTTATAAAAATTTTGCAAAAATACGGAAAAACTATGGCGAAAAAAGATTATTACGAAGTCCTTGGGTTAGAAAAAGGGGCAAGTGAGAAAGACATCAAACGTGCTTATAAACGTTTGGCAGCAAAGCATCACCCTGACAAAAACCAAGGTAGTAAAGACTCGGAAGAAAAATTTAAAGAGATCACTGAAGCGTACGAAGTTTTAACCGACAATGAAAAACGTGCAATGTACGACCAATACGGACACGCTGCTTTTGAACAAGGCGGGGGCGGTTCAGGCGGATTTGGAGGCTTCGGTGGCGGTGGTTTTGGCGGCTTTGAAGACATCTTCAGTGAAATGTTTGGTGGCGGCTTCGGTGGCGGTGGTCGCCGTAGCCGTGTAGTACGTGGCGATGATTTACGTTACGACATCGAAATCACGCTGGAAGAAGCGGTAAAAGGTTGCAAGAAGGATATCCGCATTCAAACCTTAGCGGAATGTGATACTTGCCACGGCTCAGGTGCAGAGGCTGGCAGCAAAGTGGAAACCTGTTCTCACTGCCACGGTACAGGTCGGGTTCGCCGTCAGCAAGGTTTTTTTGTAACGGAAGCAGTCTGTCCAAGTTGCCACGGCACCGGCAAACGTATTGAAAAACCGTGTCGTTCTTGCCACGGCGATGGTCGTGTTCAAAAAGCGAAAAATCTCTCCGTTACTATTCCGGCAGGGGTGGATACCGGTAACCAACTTCGCTTATCCGGCGAAGGGGCAGCCGGCGAAAACGGAGCACCGGCAGGCGATTTATATGTGGTAATTCACGTTAAAGAACACGATATTTTTGAACGTGATGGCTCAAATTTATATTGTGAAGTGCCAATCAGCTTTACCCTTGCGGCGTTAGGTGGCGAAATTGAGGTGCCAACCTTAGATGGCAAACTCAAACTTAAAATTCCGGCAGAAACCCAAACAGGCAAACTGTTCCGTGTGAGGGGTAAAGGGGTGGCAAGTGCAAGAGGTGGCTACACCGGCGATTTAATTTGCAAAGTTGTGATTGAAACTCCGGTTAATTTAAGCGAAGAACAAAAAGCATTACTTCGTCAATTTGAAGAAAGTTTAGAGGGTAAAGCGAAACACCGCCCGAAACACGAAGGCTTTTTCGATGGCGTGAAGAAGTTTTTTGATAATTTAGGTAAATAACGTATCACTTTATTCATTCAAAAGTGCCTGTTTCAGATAGGCACTTTTTCATTCTATATTTGCAAAAAATCCACTAAAAGTAACCGCTTGTAATAGATTAATGAATACCTGATAATTACCATCAACTATTAAACAATAACTTTCAATAGTCCTAAATTATCAAATTAATAGATTGCGAAAAAATCTATAGCCTCTATAATCCCCTTTGAATTGATTACCTATCTTACTTTTTTATGAGGATTCTATTATGTCTAAATGTCCTGTAACACATTTGACAATGAACAACGGTGCACCTGTTGTTGATAACCAAAACAGCTTAACTGCCGGTCCACGTGGTCCACTATTAGCTCAAGATTTATGGTTAAATGAAAAATTAGCTAATTTCGTACGTGAAGTTATTCCTGAGCGTCGTATGCACGCTAAAGGTTCTGGTGCGTTCGGTACTTTCACTGTAACTAATGACATCACCAAATACACTCGTGCTGCAATCTTCAGCCAAGTGGGTAAAAAAACTGAAATGTTTGCTCGTTTTACAACTGTTGCGGGTGAGCGTGGTGCAGCTGATGCTGAGCGTGATATTCGTGGTTTCGCGTTAAAATTCTATACCGAAGAAGGTAACTGGGATATGGTTGGTAACAATACGCCTGTATTCTTCTTACGTGATCCACGTAAATTCCCGGATTTAAACAAAGCGGTTAAACGTGATCCACGCACAAATATGCGTTCGGCAACAAATAACTGGGATTTCTGGACTTTATTACCTGAAGCATTCCACCAAGTTACTATCGTAATGAGTGAGCGTGGTATTCCGGCTTCTTACCGTCATATGCACGGTTTTGGCTCACACACTTATAGCTTCATCAATGCTGAAAATGAGCGTTTCTGGGTGAAATTCCATTTCCGTACCCAACAAGGTATCAAAAACTTAACAAACGAAGAAGCGGCTGCAATTATTGCAAACGATCGTGAAAGCCACCAACGTGATTTATACGAAGCAATTGAGCGTGGCGATTTCCCGAAATGGAAAATGTATGTACAAATTATGCCTGAAGCTGATGCAGAAAAAGTACCATACCACCCATTTGATTTAACTAAAGTATGGCCAAAAGCAGACTACCCATTAATCGAAGTTGGTGAGTTTGAATTAAACCGTAACCCTGAAAACTTCTTTGCTGATGTTGAGCAATCTGCGTTTGCACCAAGCAACTTAGTTCCGGGTATCAGTGTATCTCCAGACCGTATGTTACAAGCTCGTTTATTCAACTATGCGGATGCACAACGTTACCGTTTAGGTGTAAACCACCACCAAATCCCGGTAAACGCACCACGCTGCCCGGTACACAGCAACGCTCGTGATGGTCAAGGTCGTGTAGACGGCAACTACGGTAGCACAATTCATTACGAACCAAACAGCTTCGGCAAATGGCAAGAACAAGCTCAATATGCTGAGCCACCACTAAAAATCAACGGTGATGCAGCACATTGGAACTATCGTGAAGACGATGCAGATTACTTCAGCCAACCACGCGTATTGTTTAACAATATGAATGATGAACAAAAACAAGCATTATTCAACAATACTGCTGCTGGTATGGGTGATGCGTTAGATTTCATCAAATACCGCCATATCCGTAACTGCTATGCTTGCGATCCGGCATACGGCGAAGGTGTTGCTAAAGCATTAGGTATGACTGTTGAAGCTGCAATTGCAGCTCGTGCAACAGACCCTGCGTTAGGTCAGCCGGGTTTACTATAATTCTTAGGTAAAAACGCAAAAAGAAAAGCTCTACGAAAGTAGAGCTTTTTTATGCTTAAGATTTATTTAACCACCGTAATCTCCCATAATGCATCGCCGATTTGTTGATAATCGGTTACTTCATAGCCTTCTTCCTCTGCCCAATTTGGAATAGCTTCTGTTGCTTGGGTACAATCAAATTCAATTGTTAAGCTATCCCCTTTGTTTAATTTTGCCATAGCTGCTTTTGCTTCAACTAAAGGAAATGGACAAACAAGTCCTGAAGCGGGTAAACGAACATTCATTATAATACTCCTTAAAAATTAACTTTTTAAACGTTGCGGACGAATAATTGTAAAATATGCACCAACCGATGTACCTAAAATCATAATAGGTAATGAAATCCAACCTTGCCACGAGAAAAATGCGGTTTCAACTAAGCCGTTGCCGATCGAGCAACCACCGGCAAGACTTGCCCCAATTCCCATTAATGCACCACCACCGGCACTACGAAGCATTGTGGTTGCATCTGGCACTCTAAAACGAAATTCATTGGATAATTTTGCAGCAACAAAAGAACCAATTAAAATTCCCAATACTAAAAACACACCCCAGTTAATAAATTTATCATCACCAAATACAAAATATTGAATAACATTTGCACTCGGAGAAGTAATGCCTAAGCCAAAATTTCGACCTGCTGCATTACTTAGAGGCCACGCTAACAGTGCAATAAGACCAACTAATACCGCTGTTACAAACGGATGCCAACGTTTTTCAAATAGAATATGGGCTAAACCTGTTTTTCGTGGTTTTAATGCAATGGTTTTTCCTCTTGGTTTTCTTAAATGGCGAATAGCCAGTGTTAAAGTAACTACAGTTAAAATAAACACTAAAATCCAAGGTGAAATGCCAAATGTTTCATAGATAGTACGCTGTTCAATTACATTACTTTTTAATTCTTGATTGAACGGGGCTAATACACCTGTTCGCATTGAAGCTGAGAATAGTGCATAAATAATTAACGCTACCCAACTACCAATTAAACCTTCACCGGCACGATACCAAGTCCCTGTTGCACAACCACCGGCATAGATGATACCAACGCCAAATAAGAATGCTCCGATAATCACAGCAAGTAGCGGTAAATTCTCTGCGGGAGAGTCAAAAGAACCCGCTTCATATAACAACCAAATGCCGATAGATTGAACAGTAATCGCAATTAAAAGAGCTACAAACATACGGCTGCTTTTAGTTACATAAAGATCACGAAACGCTCCCGTAATACAGAAACGTCCACGCTGCATTACAAAACCGAGTAGGAAACCACATAACAATCCTGTTAATAACATAAAAAATACCTCACTAAAATAAATAGAGAGGTATTAAAGTATAAAGCCGCCTAGATGGCTAATAATCTTTAGTGAAATAATATGCTATTCCGTTATATTAAATATGAGGAATAAAGTCATCTTTACCGCCAAGTTTATTAAAGGCTACTCGTCTTGGATCAACTGCTTTTGCCTTTTTAATCATCGGTTCAACGGTTGAGCCTTGCACTAGGATTGAGAAAGTAACTACGGCATAGGTCATTAACAAAATCAAATCTCGTACATCAATATTTCCTTCTGAGCTAGCGATTACAGCAGAACCCGTTGGTACAGCAAGTGCCATTGCTAATGCCAAGCCGCCACGTAAACCACCCCACGTCATAATCTTGAGCGTATAAGGGTTATAAGTGCGGAAGCGTTTTAACACTTGGTACGGAATCCATAAACTGATGTAGCGGGAAAGTAAACAAATTGGAATTGCCGCAATCATCAACACGCCACCAATAAAGGTAAAATCAACCAATAAGGTGCTTAATCCAATAAGAAGGAACAAGAGATAGTTAAGTGAATGGTCAATCATCTCCCAAAAGTGGTCTAGGTATTTCTGGCTCTGTTCGGAAAAGCCTGAACGGCGTGTCCAGTTTCCAATCATAATCCCTGCCACAACCATTGTTAATGCTCCTGAAACGTGTAAGTAATTAGCAATCACAAAGCCAACAGTTGGAATGGTAAGTGTGATTAAAATCTCAAGGCTTCCGTCATCAGTGGCAGAAATAAATTTATGAGCAATAAAACCCGTTAATAACCCAAATAAAATGCCCCCAACAGCTTCTTGTAAAAATAGCCCTACTACACCACCCAATGTAGGCTCTTGCCCCCCAAATGCTACGGCAAAAATGGTGGTAAAAATCACTAAACCGATACCGTCATTGAATAAAGATTCCCCTTCAACGTGCATAGAAAGACGTTTTGGAGCTTTGAGACTTTTAATAATTGCAAGCACAGCAATAGGGTCGGTTGGAGAAATAAGCGAGCCAAATAATAAACAGTAAACAAATCCAATATCTAATCCGCATATTCTTGCTACCGCATAAATTAAACCGCCTATTAAAAAGGTAGAAATCAAGGTAGAAATTAAGGCATAAACGGCAATCTCACGGCGTTGCTCTTTCATTAAGGGGAGCTTAATACCCAATGACCCTGCGAAAAGTAAGAAACCTAACATACCGTTTAATAAGAAGCTTTTGAAATCAAGTTGTTCGAAAATGGAAATGGCAAGTTGATCAACATTAAACCAGCCAAGAGAACCGAAGGTAAGAATAAGGAGAGAACCGATAAGAGCAGAAGCTGTAATTGCAATGGTCGTTTGAATATTTTCATTCAATTTTCTTGTAAAAAACGAAATGAACATTGCAAGCCCAAATAGCAAGCAGATATAAGAGTAAAGCTGCATAAAATTTACCTATAAATATGAAAATTGGCGTTAGTGTAAACCTTCTCCGATTGAATATCTATATAAAAAATAAGCAGAATTTACTTTTATTCAATTCTGCCTATTTCGAGTTATGCCTTAATGAGCAACCTTTCTAAAATTTGGTAATAAATCTCACCACATTTGGTTAAATCTTCTACACTCACACATTCATTCACTTTATGAATAGTTACATTGAGTGGACCAAACTCTACTACTTCTGTTCCCATTAAAGCGATGAATCTGCCGTCTGAAGTCCCACCGCCAGTATCTAAACGAGGAGTAATTTTTGTTACATTTTCGACCGCTTGTACAGTGGCTTCCACCAATTTCCCGTTACCGGCAAGGAAAGGCTTTCCTGATAAATTCCAATTAATACGATATTTCAAACCGTGTTTTTCTAACATTTCCGCCACTTTGGCTTTAATGATTTCATCGGTTACTTCGGTGCAATAACGTAGGTTAAACTGTATATAAAGCTCGCCCGGAATCACATTATTGCTACCTGTACCCGCTTTAATGTTTGCCACCTGTAAGCTGGTTGGTGGGAAAAATTCGTTGCCGTTATCCCATTGATAAGTAGTCAATTCGGTTAAAAAGCCCAATGACGTATGCACCGGGTTTTCCGCTAAGTGTGGATAGGCAACGTGCCCTTGAATGCCTTCAATATATAAATCAGCGGTAATTGAGCCACGTCTGCCGTTTTTAATAACATCGCCCAGCACCTTACCACTTGAAGGTTCGCCCACTACGCAATAATGCACTGCTTCATTACGATCCATCAAGGTTTCCACCACTTTTACCGTGCCGTCTTTTGCTGCGGCTTCCTCATCAGAGGTGATCAGCAACGCTACTTTGCCTTTATGATTTGGGTTATTTCTCACAAAGGTTTCTGCGGCAACTACCAATGCTGCGAGCGAGCCTTTCATATCCGCAGCTCCTCGCCCATAAAGCATTCCATCTATAATTTCAGCAGAAAATGGCGGATATTGCCATTGGCTTTCTTCGCCGACAGGCACAACATCGGTATGCCCGGCAAAGGCAACGCAGGGTTCATCTTTGCCATTTTCTGTGCCGTATGTTGCCCACATATTTAGCGTGTCGCCAAACGGCAGCCATTCGATTTGGAAGCCGACTTTTGCCAAGCGTTCTGCAATTTCCTGTTGGCTGCCTTTGTCTTGGGGGCTGATAGAATCACGGCGGATAAGGTTTTGTGCGAGAGAGATGATTTCGTTTTTCATAAGATTACAAGCGGTGATTTTGGGTTATTTTTTTGCAATGTTGAGTTTACGTTCGATCTAGTCCCCCTCTTTAGCAAAGAGGGGGGAGAAGATCTTAGGTTAATTAAAGGTTAAATGCTGCTTGATACTCTTTTTCAGTAAAACCAATTAAAGCAATATCATCTTTAATCACAATCGGGCGTTTAATTAATGTAGGTTGTTCGATTAAAACTTTTAATGCCGTTTCACGATTCAGATTATTTTTGGTTTCATCATCTAAATTTCGCCAAGTGGTGCTGCGTTTATTTACCAAATTTTCCCAACCGAATTTAGTTTCCATTTCGACCAACCAATCTGTATTTAAACCATCTACACGGTAGTCGTGTAATTGAGGTTGTTGATTGTTTTCTTCCAGCCACTTCAAGGCTTTTTTCACGGTATCGCAATTTTTAATGCCATAAACTAAGGTTGTCATTTTTACTCCTAAAATTAATTATCTGAGTCAATCGTTGCGTGCCAAATTTTCAGCATATCAGCGGTTTCTGCTACATCGTGAACGCGTAAAATTTTTGCCCCGTTTTGAACGGCAATCAATGCAGCCGTAACAGACCCGACAACACGTTGCTCTACAGGTTTATCTAATACCGCCCCAATCATTGATTTACGAGAAAGCCCGGCAAGCACAGGAAAACCTGAATCCACAAAGGCTTTAAAATGTTTCAATAATTGATAATTATGCTTAACTGTTTTACCAAAACCAAAGCCCGGATCTAAAATAATATGCTCTCTCGGAATGCCTGCTGTCATACAGGCAAAAATGCGTTGATTTAAGAAATCCGCCACTTCTTCCAATACATCATCATATTCCGGCTTTTGCTGCATTGTTTGCGGATTACCCTGCATATGCATTAAACAGACCGGCAAACCAAGCTCAGCTGCTGTTTCTAGTGCATTTGGCTCCGTTAAAGCTCGGATATCATTAATTATATCCATACCCACTTTTGCCGCTTGCTTGAATACTTCCGCTTTAGAACTATCTACCGAAATCAAGCAATCAAAACGGTTATGAATGGCTTCTACCACAGGCACAACACGCTCAAGCTCTTCTTCCAGCGTTACAATCGCTGCATTCGGGCGAGTAGATTCTCCTCCCACATCAATGATGCTTGCTCCTTCATTGAGCATTTTCTCAACTTGGAATAAAGCTTTATCAAGGGAGAAAAACTTCCCTGAATCCGAGAAGGAATCAGGTGTGAAGTTTAAAATCCCCATAATTTGTGGCTTAGTTAAATCTAACAAGCGGTCATTTTTTTGAAAATTTTTGAAATGGATTTGCATCTACTTTTCAGCTCTTAATTTTGCCAATACGCCTTTTAAAGTTTTATCTAACGGTGCGGTAATCACCATCTCTTCACCACTTTTCGGGTGTTCAAAACGGATAGAATAAGCGTGTAGAAATAAACGGTGTAAACCAGCTTCTTTCATTTTGCTGTCAAATTCGTTGTCGCCATATTTATCATCCAACGCAATCGGGTGTCCTGCGTATTGGGTATGCACACGGATTTGGTGGGTTCTGCCTGTAACCGGCGATGCTTTCACCAAAGTTGCATTCGCATAGCGTTCTTCAATGCTAAAACGAGTTTCTGAAGGTTTGCCCTCTTCACTCACACGCACAATTCGCTCGCCGCTTGCCAGCTCGTTTTTCAGCAACGGGGCTTTAATCACTTTGGTGTGAGCTTGCCACTGACCACGCACTAATGCCAAGTAATCTTTTTGCACCACTTTTTCACGCAGTTGTTCGTGCAGGCTACGCAACGCCGAGCGTTTTTTGGCTACCAACAAAATCCCCGAAGTATCACGGTCAATTCGGTGCACCAGTTCTAGAAAACGAGCTTGTGGACGCAACGCTCTTAACGCTTCAATCACACCAAAGCTCAAGCCACTTCCGCCGTGTACCGCAATGCCTGAGGGCTTGTTGATCACCAACATCACTTCATCTTCATACAGAATTTGATCTTCCAATTCCGCTACTTTATTCAGTTTGGTAGAAATAGGGGCTTCGTTTTTCTCGGCTACACGCACCGGCGGTACACGTACCACATCATCGGCTTGTAATTTGTAGTCGGGCTTAGTTCGTCCTTTATTTACCCGTACTTCACCTTTACGCACAATACGGTAAATCAAACTTTTCGGCACGCCTTTGAGTTTGGCTAATAAAAAATTATCTAAACGCTGCCCGGCTTCATCTTCGCTGATAGAAAAAAACTGAACGCCGGCACTAATTACTTTTTCTGTTGTCATTATGTTGTCTTTTAGGGAAAATACTGCCCTGAATTTTAGCACAAAACCGCCAACCTTTGCAGATTGGCAAAACTTTTCATTTTAATTTAAGGAACCAAAATGACCGATAAAGCACAACCGGCAGCCAATATTGATGTCGTCGCAGAAACCGAAAAAGTGATCGACAAAGTGAGTAGTATGAACTTTGAGACGATGCTCAATGAATGGATTATCCCTTATGGTACTAAGATTTTACTTGCCATTGCGATTTTTGTCGTCGGTAAATTCTTAGCTCGTATCATTAGTAATTTATTAGGCAAAGCGGCATTAAAATCAACCAAAGATGAAATGCTACAAAGCTTTATTTCCTCTATTAGCTATTTCTTATTGCTCTTAATTGTCGTGATTGCCTCGCTTTCACAAATCGGCATTAATACCAGTTCATTAGTCGCATTAATCGGTGCTGCCGGTTTGGCAATTGGTTTATCACTGCAAAACTCGCTACAAAACTTCGCAGCCGGTGTGATGTTGTTGATCTTCAAACCATTTCGCAAAGGCGATTTAATTGAAACCGGCGGAATGACCGGCGTGGTAGAACAAATGGGCTTATTAGTGTTAGAGCTCCGCACCGGCGATAATAAAACCGTGTTATTACCAAACGGCAAAGTGTTCTCAGACAGCATTGTAAACTACTCAAACAACCCAACCCGCCGAATCGATTTTACCTTTGATATTTCTTACGATTCTAATATCAAAGAAGCCAAAGAGATTATTGAGCGTATTTTAGAAACGAATGAATATGTTCTAAAAGAGCCGAAACCTGTTGTTGCTGTAGGTGCTTTAGCGGCAAATAGTGTACAACTGGTTGTTCGTCCTTGGGTTCAAACGCCAAACTATTGGTCTGCTTATTGGGAAATTACCGAGCAAATCAAATTAGCATTTGATAATGCAGGTGTGGAAATCCCTTATAATCAAATGGAATTACATATTAAAAACAACTTGTTAGATAATAAAGAACAAGAGAAGTATTAAACAAGCGGTCTTTTTTCAATAAAATTTTGCAAATTGAAAGCGAAGGTTTATACTTTAGCTAAATGACTTAAGAACAGGAGCATATTATGCGTATTGATACCTCTGAGCTTTGCGATCTTTATTCTGACCAAGTGGATGTTGTTGAACCGATTTTTTCAAGCTTCGGTGGAGCATCATCATTTTTCGGTAAAATTACCACCGTTAAATGTTTTGAAAGCAACGGTTTAATTGCCGAAGTATTAGAAGAAGAAGGTGAAGGGCGTGTATTATTAGTTGATGGTGGCGGTGCAGTTCGCCGTGCATTAATTGATGCAGAGCTAGCTCAACTGGCGGTGGATAACGGCTGGGAAGGGATTATTGTTTATGGTGCTGTTCGTCAGTTAGATATTTTAGAAAGATTAGATATCGGCATTCACGCACTCGCTCCAATTCCTGTGGGGGCTGATAATACCGATATTGGCGAAGTGGATACGCCGGTTAATTTTGGTGGCGTAACTTTCTTCCCTGAAGATTATGTATATGCTGATTTAACAGGCATTATTCTTTCGCAAGAATTGTTAGATTTAAACGAAATTAGCGAATAATTTGCAAAAAATTCACAAAAACCGACCGCTTGGTCGGTTTTTTTATTAAGGAAATCGTTAGAAGTTTAAATAAAAATCTTGCGTGAGTTGTTTAAATTCAGATGTATAGCGATTATTCAGATCGTAAATCACCAGTTCTTTTTGTTCGCACACTTTACTTTGCAAACAGAAGCTCACAATACTTCGCTTCGGCTCTTTACCTACTTTAGTAAAAATCGACCACTGCTCAATACAATACAAACCGATATTGGGGCTTTGTGAAATGAGTTTTTCTGCCGCTTCTGTGGGTAAAATCATTGTAATTCTACCACTTTGGGCTAACCAGTTTTTTGCTTGTTTTAACCAATCAAAATGTCTGGCAGCATTTACCGAACGAGCTAGATCTCGTGCTTCAGTTCTCGTTGCTAAAGAATCTTCAAAATAAGGGGGATTGCTGACAATTAAGTCAAATTTCTGCTCAAACTGTTGCTGCATTACATCACCTTGTAAAACCGTAATACGATTTGACCACGCAGAATTTTCGGCATTTTTGACCGCTTGTTGGTAAGCATTTGGCTCAAGTTCTAGTGCTGTAATTTTACAATCGTTGTTTGTGCGTTGAGCAAGCATTACTGCAATCAAGCCAGAACCTGTGCCTAAGTCTAAGATTTGCTGAACATTTTTGATGTGAGCAATTGCCCCAAGCAAAATGCCATCAGTATTGACCTTCATCGCACATTTATCGTGCTGAATAAAAAACTGTTTAAATTGAAAACCGTTCGACATCACTTTATTTCAACAATAAAAAAACCCCGATAGGTATTATCGGGGTTAATTCGGATGATTGCAAATTAGTTACAAGAACAGCCTTTTGCATAGTTAGTGCAGTCTGCACAAGCAGCAGTGAACATCCACACTAATTTTTCTTGCTCTTTGATGTAATCGCTCATTTGAGAAGCAGTACCTTCATCGTTTGCTTCGTTTGCAATCGCAAGAATATCACGTTGCTGACCTAAAAGGGTTTTGAAACCTTCCAACGTGCCGTATAAACACTCTTGAGCCGCAGATACACCAATGTGTTCTTTGATTTGTGATTGGGTTAAGTATTGGCTGAATCCGTTATTTGGAGTATGACCTAAAGTTAAAATACGCTCTGCAATTTCATCGACTTTAGAGACTAAATCATCGTAGATTTCTTCAAATTTTGCGTGTAATTCAAAGAAGTTTACGCCACGCACGTTCCAGTGGTAACCACGCACATTGGTATAAAAAACTTGATAAGTTGCTAATAAACCGTTTAATTCATCTGCTAATTTTTTTGCGACTTCTTTATCTAAACCAATATTTGACATTGCCATAATATGCTCCTGTTATTAATAGTTAATTATTCAAATTAAATTGCATACTGCTTATTTAATTTATGGTTATCTTACTCCTCAAATAACAAAGAGGCAAATGGTTATAATATATACTTATCATAGTCAAAACCTATCACAGAAATTTATTTAAATGATAATAACTATCAAATTTATTCCTATTCTTTCGGTGCAACTTCTTCAATTGGGATAGATTGCTTACCTTCTGCCTCTTCAGCTTTTGGGTTTGGATTATTTTCTTTCTTCAGTGAAAGAGCGTCCCACACACTTGGTTTAGCCGCGACCACTGTGCCTGTGCTAGTACAATAACGCTGTCCTTTATCACGCCAAACAGGAATTTGTCTGCCGCTGTCGCAGTTCCAACTACCGTAGCTATTAATCCCTACCCATTGCATAGTATCGAGTTTTGGTAATTTGTACGCCTGCGGTAACGCACGTTCTAAATATTGCTTATAAACATATAACGCACCGCTTGAACCAGTTAGATTGGTATCCGTATTATTATCTTTACCTAACCATACGGTAGTAACGTGTTCGCCATCAACCCCCACAAACCAAGTATCTCTTGCATTATTGGTTGTACCTGTTTTACCTGCTAATTTTAACTTCGCAAAATCATTTTGCAGACTACGAGCCGTACCTCGTTCTACTACCTGTTGCATTGCGTACATTGTTTGCACTGCTGCTTCAGGTGGAAGCACTTGCTCACTCGCTTTGTCGTTATCACGCTGGTAGAACATTTCGCCATTATGCGAAATAATTGCCTCAATGGTCGTTAATGGTGTTTTTAACCCTTCATTTGCGATGACTTGGTAAGAGCGGGTTACATCATAAGGTGAAATCGAGTAAGAACCTAATAATGTTGATGGATATGGCGGAATTTCTGCATTATTCCAGCCCATCTCTTTTTGCTTAGCAATCACTTTCTTCAAGCCCACTTTCATACCGATATTAACCGTTGGAATATTCAGTGAGCGAACAAGAGCATCCATAAACATTACCGAACCACTAAAGCTACGGTCATAATTTCGAGGTGTCCAATAGGTTGAGCCAACTTTAATGGAAATCTGTCTATTTTGAATAGGTGTATTTAGGCGGAAAAGTTCTGGCTGAGCCAACGCAATGGCGTAAATAGACGGTTTTACCAAAGAACCAATCTGACGTTTTGACTGAATTGCACGGTTAAAGCCGGCAAATTGGGTTAAACGGTCGCCCACAATCGCACGCACTTTACCTGTACGGTACTCTGCCACCACAATGGCAGATTGCAAATCGGTAACTTTTTTATCTTTGCTCTCTAAATCTTCCAAGCCAATAATGACTGCTTGTTCCGCTGAACGTTGCTGTTTGCGATCTAACGTTGTAAAAATTTTCGTACCGGAAAGCTGTGCTGCTTTCACCTCGCCTAGCTCATTTTTCAAATCAAGCGTTAATGCCTGCATAAAGGCAGGTTGCTCACGATAAATTGTGCCTTTTTCACGCACATTTAATGGGCGAGCACTTAATAAATCGTACAGTTCTTGGTTTATCACTTGATGTTCAAGCAATAAACGTAATACCACATTACGGCGTTCCGTTGCCCCTTTAGGATTTTTCCACGGATTATATAGCGACGGACCTTTTACCATTCCCACCAACAAGGCAATTTGGTCAAGGCTGATTTCTTGAATAGGACGACCAAAATAGAATTGGCTTGCCAATGCAAAACCGTGAATTTGATAGCTACCATTCTGCCCTAAATAAATTTCATTCAGATAGGTTTCTAAAATACGGTTTTTTTCATATCTGAAATCCAAAATAACCGACATCAAGGCTTCATTGATTTTACGCACAAGCGATCTTTCGTTAGTTAAAAACAAGTTTTTAACTAACTGTTGAGTTAAGGTGCTTCCACCCTGAACGGTTCTACCTGCTTGATAGTTAGTGATTAATGCTCGAGCAATCCCGATTGGACTAATGCCATCGTGCTGATAAAAGCGGCGATCTTCAGTTAAAATAAGCGATTCAATCAACAAACGAGGGTATTCTTGCAATCTTAATGCTTGGCGTTCTTCATCACTATCGGAGTGCAACATCGCAAGCAATTTCGGATCTAAACGAAATTCCTCGATCAACTTCCCCTGCACTAAATCTTCAATATAAGTTAATTTATCATCTTTGAAGGTTAAACGCAGCACACGTTGAGCTTCAGGGGTTTCAGGGAAAGGGAAAGCACGACGTAGCAGCACTAAACGATTTTCTTCAATTTTGAAATCGCCCGGTGTGGCAACCTGTGAAACTTGACGATAGCCGTTATCTAACAATGCCTGTTTTGCTTGTTCAAGCGTTAAATTATCTTCAATTTTAATGCTTTCAATGCGAGCATAAACCTCAGCAGGCAATTCCCATACTTGCCCGTCCATTTTGCTACGGATTTTTCCGTCTAGGTAAATGCCGTAAAAGGCAACACTACAAGCCCCGATCAATCCGAGTTTAAATAGGGTAGTAAGAATGTAACTTCTTTTTTTCGGCTTACGCTCAAGCTCTTCTTGGCTATGCACGTTTAGAGCAACGTCTGACATAAAATTAACTTAAATTAGAAAAGGTAAGCGGTCAAATTTTGCAAAAAAATTACAAAAAACAACCGCTTGTATTAGCATAAATT